>JAJYOH010000018.1 GCA_021796315.1 Chloroflexota bacterium | reverse complement strand
GGGCGGCACGCCGGTTTTGCTTCTTTTTGTTTTTGTTTTTACACTTTTCGTCTTGTTCGTTACGTCTTGCCTCTTTGCTTTGGACGGCATCCTGCCTTTTGCGCTTTGCGTTTTGCTCTTTCCACTTACTACTTTCTTCTTTCCTCTTTCATTTTTTACTTTTGCGCTTTTCACCTTGACTGACACGCCATGCTCTTTCAAACGGTCCTGGACGATCCGCCCCAGGGCTTCAGCCGTGATCGGCGATTCCTGAATGATCCGCAAAAAATCTTCGCGCGGGAAGGTCAGCAATTCAACGGGCTGGTGTCCGGCACGCACATCGGCAATTGCCATTCCACCTTTTAAAAGTTCGATCTCGCCAAAGAATTCCCCGGCCTTCAAATGCGAAATCACTTCTGTGGCCTTTCCATTTTTTCTTTCGACATTCACCGTGCCGCTCGAAACAATATACAAATTTTCAACCGGTTTGCCACAATCCAAAACAACTTCGCCGGGTTGCGCCGTCAGACGTTGCGCCTTCTTTGTAATTTCCAGCATGTGACGATGACGCAACAACGGCAAGGATTTTGCCACGGCTTCATCAATTAATTCACCATCGGAAATAATGATCGTGCGCGAAACCCTCGCAGTCAAGGACGGATCATGCGTCACCATCACAATGGTCTTGCCGCGCCGCACCAACTCGTCGAACACATCGATAATGTGATTTGCAGTTTTTGAATCAAGATTGCCAGTCGGTTCATCCGCCACCAGCAAGGGCGCATCAGTCGCCAGCGCGCGCGCGATGGCTGTCATTTGCTGCTGCCCGGTCGAAACCGCCAGCGGCAATTTGTGAGCCTGGTCAGCCAGGCCGACCATCTCCAATAATTCCATGGCGCGCTTTGGCCGATCCTCGAAATCATGATGATTCACATAATCCATCGGCAGCATCACATTTTCCAGCAACGTCAACATCGGCAACAACTGGAAGAATTGAAAGACAATCCCCAAATTCTTACCGCGCCACAAGGAACGCTCACTCTCGGAAACCGAATAAATATCCATGTTGTTCACGATGACCTTGCCGCCTGTGGGATGGTCGATGCCTGTGATCATGTTCAACAAAGTGGATTTGCCGCTGCCAGATTTACCGACGATGGCGACAAATTGACCGCGACGAATCGCCAGGTCAACGCCTTTCAAGACGACAAATTCGCCGGCGGCATTTTTATAAGTTTTGATCACGTGGTGCATCTGGATCATATCGTCAGCGTGATGGACGGCATGTTTAACGGATGCCGCTTTCGGGCCTGTCCCGAGCGAAGCCGAAGGAGCGGCCTGAGGCGTCGTCATTTCGTCCGCCTCTTTCTTGACCCTTCGACTCGGCTCAGGGCGGCGCTTTTAGCGGCTCCCGTCATGGATATCATTTCCCCGTCTGTGATGATCAGGTGGCGTGTGAATCGTGGCGCGAGGCCGTTATCGTGCGTGACCATGATGATGGTCTTGCCGCGATCCTGGACAAGATGCTCGAACACATCGAAGATATGATCAGCCGTGATCGAATCCAGGCTGCCGGTCGGCTCGTCCGCTACGAGAATGGGCGGATCGTTGGCAAGCGCACGCGCAATCGCCACGCGTTGCTGCTGTCCGCCGGAAATCTGGCCGGGCAATTTGTGAGCCTGATCTTCGAGTTCAACCAGACTCAACAATTCAAGCGCACGCTCGCGGCTGGCACGCGGCTGATACAAGCCGCATAGATCCATCGGCATGACCACGTTCTCGATCAGGGTCAGCATCGGTAAAAGCTGAAACGATTGAAAAATAATGCCAAGGTTTTTTCCGCGCCAGAGAGCCAGTTCATCTTCACTGAGCTGATGAACAGACACATCTTTGTCGGTATGCACAATGACTTCGCCCGATGTGAGATGGTCCACGCCGGTGATCATATTGAGAAAGGTAGATTTACCCGCGCCCGATTTCCCGACAACGCCCAAAAACTCACCAGAGTTCACTTGAAGATTTATCCCATTGAGTGCATTGAAATCCCCCGCCTCAGTTGAGTAAGTCTTTTCAACGTTATACATTTCAATGATTGGAACAGAAATTTTATCCATGCAATATCCGTAAAAAAAGCGGCCCACTTATGGCCGCCAAGAAACATTCCGAGTAGCAAGTAAATTGTACCGCTATTCATTGTTTGCAGCAAACACGGCAGCCCGCAATTACATATAACAGTCCCGCCATTTGTCCTATTTGCACATCGCCGCTTTGCGTGTATGCTTGTCAAAATTTATCAGTCGAAGCGAGGAATGAATGGCAAAAGAAGCATCCATGCGGGCATTCAAATGTCCATCCTGCGGCGCGCCGCTTGAACCTGAAGTCGGCACGCTGACTATGAAATGTCCCTACTGTGGTGGGACAGTTGTTATCCCGGAATCATTACGCGTCGCCCCGCCATCCGCCGGCCCAACACTTAACGATGCTTTTCAGTTTGGCCTGAACGGCGTGGACTTGAATCAGATCGTTGGCAATGCCATGCAACTGCCGGAGGCGATCAATCTCGCCAAACAAGGCAGGATCGACGAAGCGGCCCAGATTTACAGCAAGATCACCGGCATGGAGCACGATGATGCGGTCAAAGCCGTGCAAGCCATGGCCGGCGGCCACGCAGTGGCGCTCACACCGGGACGTGCAGGCGCGAGTTTTCAGGAATTCGGCACCAGTTATTCAAACACACCTGCTGTGCAGATTTCCACGCCATCTGCTTTTTCGGGCGAGACTTATGCGCCCCCGGCGAAGAAATCGAGGAGCGGGCTATCCTGCTTCATCATTATCGGCATCCTGGCTTGTCTGGGCATTGTTATCGGCGGGGCTTTAATTGGCGGACCCATGCTGTTTGGCAGCTCATTCAATCCGCTGGGATCTGTCCTCTTTGCCAGCAAAACCATGTCATTTGGAAGTGAAGGGATCGGCCAGGGAATGTTCCAGGATGCGCGCGCCATCGGTGTGGACGGCAAGGGTAATATCGTCGTTGCCGACTTCAAGGATGGACGCGTTCAAACCTTTGACCCGAAAGGAAAGTTTTTATCCTCATTTACTGTAACCGATGAAAAGGGCAAGGCCGTCAACGCAGATAGTATTTCGGTCAGCCAGGATGGAAAGATATATATCCCCAATGGCAAGATTTTGATCTACGATGAAACAGGACAACAGGTTGGTCAGATCGGCGATGATAGTCACTTTTACGAGAACATTGCCATGGGAACCGATGGGACGCTCTATGCGATTACTTTTGGCGACAACAATCTTGTCCATTTCAAAAGAGATGGTTCCATCGATTTTGAGATTCCCGATCCCATCAACGCAGTCACCGGCAGCAGCGGCGGCTTTCCAAAACTGGCGATAGACGGCTTGGGTAACATTTATATAACCAACGACACTCCGCCCGTAATTCTCAAATTCTCGCCCCAGGGGAAATACATCAATCAATTCGGAGGCGAGGCCAGGGACGCGGGTCAGTTTGAGCCGGGAAAATTTGTCAGCCCCGAGGGAATCGCAATAGACGGATATGGCCGCATTTTCGTGGACGATTTTTATAACATTCAAGTCTTCGATTCAACCGGCGTGTATCTCAACAACATTAATGGAGGCTACCATGGCATCGCCTTCGACGGTCAAAACAATCTCTACGCCACTTCGGTCAACGATCATAACGTGGTGAAATTCCAGATCCAACAACCGTCGAAGTAATAACGCATCCATAGAATCAACGGAGATAAGGTTTTTCTTATCTCCGTTTTCATTTCCTTGCACAATCAACAATTCTCCTGTATGCTTGCAGCATCCCTATGCAGGAGGAAAGTTGAAATGCCAACGTTAATTTTTCCGAAAGATTTCGTTTGGGGCGCGGCAACCTCTGCATATCAAATCGAGGGCGCATGGAACGAGGACGGAAAAGGCAAATCCATCTGGGACACCTTCAGCCACATGCCCGGCAAAGTTGCGAACAACGAAAACGGCGATATCGCCGTGGATCATTATCACCGCTTCAAGGATGATATACGCCTGATGGCCGACCTCGGCTTGAAGGCGTATCGTTTTTCCACTTCGTGGACTCGCATCCTGCCGGAAGGCACTGGCAAAGTCAACAAAAAGGGATTGGATTTTTACGATCGCCTCGTAGACGAATTGCTCAAAAATAAAATCGAGCCGTATGTCTGTCTCTTCCATTGGGATTTGCCGCAGACGCTTCAAGACAAAGGCGGATGGCCCAACCGCGACACGGCTTACGCCTTCGCCGAGTATGCCCGCATCGTTTCCGGACTTTTAACGGATCGCGTTAAAGTTGTCTTCACTCACAACGAGCCCTGGGTCGCCGCCATCCTCGGACATTTTCTCGGCGACCACGCTCCCGGACAAAAAGACCCGGCAGCGGGAATCAAAGCCTTGCATCATTTGCTCCTCTCGCACGGACTGGCCGTCGAAGCCATCCGCGCATCGGCAAAACAACCGGTCAAGATCGGCATCACGCTGAATCTGAATCCGGTTTATCCCGCCTCCGAATCCAAAAAAGACCGCGAGGCTGCCAGCCGCACGGATGCCATGCTCAATCGCTCCGTGCTTGATCCAATTCTAAAAGGGACAACCCCGATCCAAGAGTTCGCGCTTGGCAAAATGCTTTCATCATCGTTGATAAAGCCAGGCGATATGGAAAAAATAAAACAACTTGATGTGCTGGGCGTCAATTACTACTCACGTTCGGTCATGAAATATGACGCCAAATTCCCGCTCGTGGCCGCCGCCCAGACTTTCCCCGAAGGCAACGAATATTCAGGCATGTGGGAAATTTTCCCAACGGGCATTTATGAAATGTTGATGCGCATCTGGAAAGATTATCTTTCCCCTCTCCCGAATTCGGGAGAGGGGAAAGGGGTGAGGGCAGAATTGATGGTGACCGAGAACGGCATCCCCGTTCCCGATGGACTCGATTTCGATGGCCGCGTCCGCGACGAGCGCCGCATTCGTTATCTTGAAAGCCATATTGCTGAGGTTCATCACGCCATTCAAGATGGCGTGCCAGTCAAAGGATATTTCCATTGGTCGCTGACTGACAATTTCGAATGGGCGCTGGGATATGGTCCGCGCTTCGGGTTGGTCTATGTGGATTACAAGACACAAAAGAGAACGATCAAAGATAGCGGACGATGGTTTGCAAAAGTGATTCAAAATAACGGATTGGTGTCTTAGCCGCGGATTTATTTTGGAGGAAATATGACTGAGCTGATTTCCCAAGATTTAAGTTACGCCATCATTGACGCAACAATGGAAGTTCATCGCATTTTGGGAAGCGGATTTCTCGAAGGCGTCTATCAAGCCGCGCTGGCGAATGAATTTACTTTGCGAGGCATTACTTTTGAGCAGCAGGTAAGATTACCTGTATGTTATAAGGATACGCTGGTCGGAGAATATATAACCGACTTTGTCGTTGAAGGCAAAATCATTTTGGAGATCAAATCGGTTTCGACATTGAACGATGCACACAAGGCTCAAGCAATTAATTATCTCGCGGCCACAGGTTATCAACTGGCCTTATTATTGAATTTCGGACAGGCATCTTTGGAGCATCGCCGAATAGTCAGAACAAAAAAATAATCGGCGCAAATCTGCGAAATCCGCGGCAAAAATATTTCGAGAAATTCGTGGCCGAAGAGGATTGTAAATGAAAAAACCGTTACTCGCGCTTGCCATTCTCGCAATACTTTTTCTTTTCATCACTCCTGTTCATGCAGACAATCCGCTCTATGTTTATTATGCGGGACCGCAGGGTTCGGTTCGCACAGCATTGAGCGCAAGCGTAACCACCGCACAATACGCAGTCACTTTTACGAATGATCCCATGCAGGCAAATATTTTCCTGTTGAATGGCGTCATTCCCGATGACCCGCGCATCGCGCAGCGCGTTCAATCCAGCGACGCGGGACTGGCGCTTATCCTCGGCCCGGATTTGACTCAAGACCGAGTGAGTGGATTACTTGGCTATCCACTCACTTTGGAAAAACGCACCGACCCAGTCAGCCCAACCAACTTAAAAGGCGTGGATGATCCGCTTCTGAAAGAGATCGTCTGGAATGGCGCGCCGCAGGTACGTGAACGATTTGTGGTGACAACACCGATCTCATCCGCCCAGCCGCTGGTGGTGGGATACGAAGATAGCGAATGGATCGCATGGAGCGCTCGCGGCGGAAGAGATTTCATTTTCAATGCGTTCTTGACCAATGATTCAAATCCGCAAATCCAAGAGTGGGCATACTTTAATTACATGGTTTACCAGATGTCCTGGCGTGCGGCAGGACGCAACTATGCATCCTTCGCAGATTACCCGGGCTCACCCGTTCCCCATGCAGCGCAGCGGGATATTCTTTTAGCCGTAACGGGATTGATGATCGTCACCACGTTCACAGCCTTCTTCCTCGTGCGGCGCTATAGTTTGGCTCACCCCGAAGAGTTGGACAAAATCGTTTCGGACAGAACCCGCTTCGAGGTCCGGGAGGAAGCGAGCGGATGGGAAGACATTGGCTTCCATCGGCCTCTCAGCGGATTTCTCGTCGCGCTGAGTCTGGGTCTGGTTCTATTTGTCCCGCTCATCATCTATCAAAATCTCATCCTGCCGGTTTACATTTTGCCATCCGCAGAAGCGCTCGGCGTTTGGGGACGCGTGACGCAGTTCTTCAATCTCGCCTGGTATTTCTTCGACATGGGCACGAGCACAGCCTTCATCAAATATCTTTCGCAATACCGCGTGCATGATCCAAAGAAAGGCATTCAATACGGACAGATGTTCGTGTGGTGGCAGGCGCTATCCGGCGCGGTGCAGGTGGCGCTGGTGATCGGACTGGCAAGCACGCTGGCGCCGCGTTCAGCTTACGCCTTATATGCGTGGAGCGTGATCATCCATTCGTTTATTCAGATCCCCGGCTTTTATCAGGTGATGCGTCATGCGCTGAATGGCTTTCAACGTCAGGATTATGCGCGCTTCCTCGACATCGGTTTAAATGTATTTATCCCGGTGCTCGTTCAGCCGGTGTTTGTCGGCATCATGTATGCGTGGGGAAAAGCCAACCCGGCTTATGGCGGCGCAATGGGCGGATTATTTGGGCTGGGCATGGCGGCTTACGCAGCGGAGTTGTTGACCTTCCTGCTGGGAGTCTGGTTATACAAACGCATCGGCTATAACGTGCGAATATTATTTCTGGCGCACTTTGATTGGGACGTGATCTCGACCAGTTTCAAATTCGGCGTATTTGAAATGCTCGGCTCGGCGGCCTGGTCATTTGGTCAGGCTGGAGAAATCTGGATCACACAAGCGCGGCTCGTAAATTATGCGGAAATCTGGGGCAACTGGGGACTCGCGCAGAATTTTATTTTTGCGTTCAACATCCTGCAAACTTTATACGACGCGACCATGCCTGCCATCTCGGAAGCCATCTCGAATGGACGCAAATTGCTCAGCCAGTATTATTCCGTCATGTCTTATAAATATGGCGGAATGGTCAGCATGTTTCTGGGCGCAGTGCTGCTCGCAGTGGCGGATCGATTCATCCTGGGCGCATCAGGCATGGAATTCGAGCGGGCCGCCGTTTACGTGATTCCGCTCGTCATTTGGGGTGCGATCCAATATCCATCATGGGTCGGCGACGGAGTCCAACTCGGCGCAAACCGGCCGTATCTAAAGTCGGCGCTCGTATTCGGCGAACAGGTTGTCCGCCTCACCCTGGCCTGGATTTTGATCGAGCGCTTTCAGATCATCGCGTTGATCGTCGCATATTTTGTCGGCTTGCTAACCAAAGACATCGTGGCCTATTTTGTGAATCACAAATTGTGCTTCCCGCAAAAGTTTTATGCGTGGCAATCGCTCATTGCACCGCTGTTGGCGGCAGCTACACACTACGCGCTGTTACGCTGGCTAACCAGCCTGATCTGGAAAGACGACCAGTTGACCAGTGTGTTGATTTTCTTTATCGGCATTTTACCGTCGTTCCCTGTCTATATGTTCTTCTATGGACTCTTTGGCGGCTGGGACCAGGCCACGCTCGATGAGTTGAAAGCCGCTGCCGAATTAACCGGCGGTCTGCGGCCATTGGCATTGATCGTCTGGAGTTCAACCGCGCTCGGCGTGCGCATCAGTCCGCTGCATGGACGCTTCCCGATCACCATCCGCGATGAGGCGTTGAGAGAGGCTGAAGCATTGACGAATGAAAAGGTGAAATTATAAAGATGGACACAAAAGAATTTTCGGAAGAATTGCTCAATTCGATAAATCATGCAATTACAGCTCATTCAAAATATCCAAATTCACCCAAAGATTCTATTCGCTATTGGGATAAGGCCACGCCATATGCCATTCATCCCATTTGGTGCGCCATGACATTGCTAACAGAGACAACCTTGCCTGAAAATATAAGGCTGGATGGTTACCAAGCTTTGCTATGGCATGACACGCTGGAAGATACCAACTTGCCATTGCCAGCTACCACCAGACAGGAAGTAAAAACCTTGGTCGAAGAAATGACTTTCGATTCCTTTGAACAGGAAATGCTGGATGTTTGGGAAAAGAGCGACACCGCCAAGCTATTAAAGCTTTACGATAAAGTATCAAATCTGTTGGACGGAGTTTGGATGAACGAGCAAAAACTCGAACAGATGAAAGAATATACTCGCCGGTTGACAGAGTTTGTAGAAAGCGCTTACGGCGAACTGAACATCGTGAAATTTGCGAAAGCGATTTGCAAAGTCTAGAACACACATCTGGAGCATGAATGAGAACTCTTCACGTCGTATCGCACACACATTGGGACCGCGAATGGTATCGCTCCTTCCAGCAATTTCGGTTGCGACTCGTTCATCTTGTGGACTCTTTGCTTGACCTGCTCGAACAGGACAGAAATTTCAAATTCTTCATGCTCGATGGGCAAACGATCATTCTGGATGATTATCTTTTGATGCGGCCAGACAACGAAAAGATTCTGCGCGAGCACATTCGCAAAGGCCGCATCCTGATCGGACCCTGGCATATTCTGCCCGACATGTTTTTGGTCAGCCCTGAGGCGCACATCCGCAACCTGCTCGAAGGCGATAGGACCGCGCGCAAGTTCGGGCCCAAGATGATGATCGGCTACATGCCCGATTCGTTCGGCCATTTTGGACAGATGCCGCAGCTCGTACGCGGCTTCGGCATGGACACCATCTCACTCTGGCGCGGACCCGACGACCAGCCCGCCGAATTCTGGTGGGACGCGCCGGACGGCTCGCGCGTGCTGATAGCTTATCAGCGCGATTCATACAGCAACGGCGCGGGCCTGCCCGCCAACATCCCGTCCGAGTTTGCCGCGCAGCTCCTCCGCGCCGCAGACTCGCTCGCGCATTATTCCGAAGTCTCCGATCAACTGATCATGTTCGGCACCGACCATATGGAGCCGTCGCACCACACGTCCAAAGCAATTGCATATTCCAACGCCGCCCTGCGAGACACAAAGGTCGTTCACTCGACTCTGCCAGCTTATGTCAAAGCGATCAAGGCCCAGATCGCCAAGGAACAAATCCACCTGCCGGTTTACACAGGCGAGTTCCGATCGCCCAAACATTCACATCTCCTGCCCGGAGTCCTATCCACGCGCATGTGGATCAAACAACGCAATCAAGCCTGCGAGACTCTGCTCGAAAAGTGGGCGGAGCCATTCTCCACATTTGCGGGTTTACAGGTTGAAACGCTGGAACAATCCAACACGCAAATTTTTCAACTGAACAAAAAGCCTGCCCAAATCCTGAGACACACATGGCGCTTGCTCATGGAATGTCACCCGCACGATTCGATCTGCGGTTGTTCGATTGACCAGGTTCATGAAGAAATGAAATCGCGCTTCGATCAGGTCATGCAGATCGGCGAAGAGATCACACAGCAAAGCCTGGAAGTATTGGCCGCGTCCATTCGAACCGACAGCAAATCATTGCCCGCAGATGACCAATCGGCGATCATCGTCTTCAATCCGACGAACACCCCGCGCACTGACCTGGTCTCTCTCAACCTTTCCCTGCCCGAAGGCTTTCAGGATTTCGACATCCTTGATGAAAGCGGAAACATCATTCCATTCCAATCCGCCAGCGGCAAGACCAGCGAACTGCTCAACATCAGTGTGCGGCGCGAAGAATTGGGCGGCGTTCTCTCCATGGTACACGAAGGCCGCGCGGGCAATCTGGTCATCCAGGATATCCGCTTCAAACAACAAGATCACATGGTTAATGTAGAAGCCATTGTGTCTGAAACAGGCAATCCAAATATCCAAACATGGGAGGAGGCTTCAAAGACTTTACAAACTTACATCGCGGACCCAAACGTTGAGATCTTCCACATCTTTGCCCACTCGCCCGAGTCAGCCAACATTCTTTTCGCTGCAAAAAATGTTCCGGCGCTCGGCTGGCGCGCATTCAGCGTGCGCGGCAAGCAAAGCATCCCGGCGCCCGTTCACATTACGCCGCTTATGCGATTCCTTGCGCCGCTGGCATCCACGCCTCTCGTCCAAAAACTCATCACGCGCTTCACGCACCCAGCCAACCGCCCGCCTTACATCATCGAGAACGAATTCTTCAGCGTCGAAGCAATGAACGATGGCACGTTGACCATCACAGACAAACGCGACGGGATGATTTATGGCGGCTTGAATCGTTTTGTGGATGGCGGCGATTGCGGCGACGAATACAACTTCTGCCCGCCTCTCGCGGACCCGCAAGCGGTTGGCCGTTTAACCGGCGTTCGCGTAACTCGCGGCTCCGTCGTGCAAACCATCGAACTCGATCTTGAACTTCGCGTGCCAGCCGAACTCGCCGCCGATCGCAAATCAAGGTCGCTGGATTTTGTCTCAATGCCCGTCACAAGCCGCATCACACTTGTTTCCGGCGTTCAGCGAGTGGACATCCAAACCAAAGTGGATAACCGCGCCAAGGACCACCGCCTGCGTGTTCATTTCCCTTTCACAGCGGACTGCGACGACTCCAGTCGCCGCAACAAAACTGGAAGTCTGGAGACTTCAGACTCCATTCAAGCAAATTACGACGGCCACTTTGAAATTGTCAACCGCAAGATCGGATTGCCATCCTTCGACTCAACCTGGATGGAAGAACCGCGTCCCGAAAAACCCCAGCGCGCTTTTACGGATGTAAGCGATGGCAAACATGGATTGATGATCGCCAATCGCGGCCTGCCTGAAGTGGAGGTCGCAAACCCCGCGAAGGTTGCGAACCTTCGCGGGGTTTGTGGAAACGAAATTGCGCTGACGCTTCTGCGCTGCGTCGGCTGGCTCTCTCGCGATGATTTTCCCGCCCGCAATGGACATGCCGGTCCGTTCCTCGAGACGCCCGCCGCGCAGATGCAAGGCACATGGACATTCGACTACGCCATCATTCCGCACGCCGGGAACTGGGAAAAGGCATCAGCAAATGCGTACCAGTTCGAGGTCCCGATGCGAGGCGTAAGCACGGGCCTGCATGATGGTCTATTGCCCGCATCCGGCTCGTTCGTGGAGGTTACGCCATCCACTTTCGTAGTCAGCGCGATCAAAGAATCAGAAGACGGGAATGGCTGGATCGTGCGCGGCGTCAACTTGTCTGATGAGCCAACGCAAATCAACATCAAGCCGTGGATGAAATTCAAGAAAGTTGAACGCGTCAACCTGGCTGAACAAAAAATCGGATCGTTGAAATCAAGGCCCGACGGAAAAGTTAATCTCACCGTGCGCGGCCACGAAATCGTTACAGTTTTATTTGGAACTTGAAACTACCCCATACATTTGATCCGGCGTGAGAATTTTCGGGAATCTTTCGCGCAAGGCAAAGCGCATCTCGTAACAAAGATGACACGCATCGGCATAAGTTGATTCATGCGGCAGGTTATATTCAGTGACCAGATCAGCCGGGCCGCCCGCCAACAGCAGCCCGCAAATCGAATGCGCATCAGGATGATATTCATCGCAAACTTGTTTCAATGGCTTTTCAAAAACATTGCCGATGACCAGTCCCTGGCAGATGTGCAGATTTCCAAGCGGGTCAAGATGGACGCGTCCCGGCTCGCGTAAATCTTCATGCGGACATTCGGTGAAATGCTCCCAGGCTTCATGCGGCGCGCGCGGAGCCAGGTTACGGGCCGCGCGCCCGCGGAACATGACCGCGGCTTCTTCTTCGATCTGACCGTGTGTCTGCGGAGCATCATCCGCTTCAAGTTGGGCCACGCTGATCATGCCGGTCGGGATGTTCAGCCACTTGGCGGCCACCATCGCGTTTTGCGGATTTTCGCCCAGACATTTTTCACAATGATAAAGATCGCTGCTAACGGTCAAATCTTCGATGCGCCCTGCAAAAGGTTGCAGCCATTCCACCGCGTCCGCAACCGTGGTGGCCCAATACGCGTTCGACACGATGCCGACCTGGAAACCCATTTCAGCGGCCAGCTTTACGCCTTTGACCAGCACGGCATAATAAAGAAACGGCTCGCCGCCTTCGAAATAAATCCAATCCACACTCGCCTCTTTGGCTTGACGCAAAATATCTTCAAGCTGCTCGATGGTCAGTACGCCGCTTCGCTTCGGACTGCCCCACACGAAACAATGATCACACTCGAAAGTACATTGATAGGTCAACAAAATATGAAGGCCGGATAATTTCATCGAAACTCCTGTTCTCATTCAGTGTACGCCAAACGGGGGATGAATTCAGGAAGCAAATGTCACCTTCGAGACTATAATTAAGTAACCTTCCGGAGGAGAAATGTCAAACGTATTTGCTTCCAAACACCCGCTCATCCTGCACAAACTTTCCCGCTTAAGAGACAAAAATACCGAGCCAAAAAAGTTCCGCGAACTGGTGCGCGAGATCGCCGCACTCCTCACCTATGAGGCGACCGCCGATCTCGCCATCACGCCACGCGAACTCGAAACGCCGCTGGCAAAAATGACGGGGTACGAACTAAAAGAAAAAATTGGCCTCGTCCCGATTTTGCGCGCAGGACTTGGCATGGTCGAGGGCGTTTGGGAACTCATGCCGGTTGCCGAAGTCTGGCACATCGGACTCTATCGCGACGAACGCACGCTCAAGCCGGTGGAATATTACAACAAGCTGCCGGTCGAGCCGACTGTTTCCGTTTGCCTCATTCTGGACCCGATGCTGGCTACCGGTGGTTCGGCCACTGCCACCGCTGACGTCTTAAAGCGCTGGGGCGTTAAGAAGATCAAGTTCGTCGGCCTGATCGGTGCGCCGGAGGGAATTGCCGCCATGCAAAAAGCCCATCCCGATATTTCCATTCATCTGGCCGCGATTGATGAGCATCTTAACGAGCGCGCTTACATCGTGCCGGGACTCGGCGATGCAGGCGACCGTCAATTTGGGACGGGATAGTTCACGAAATAAAATGAAAGCCATGCTCCTGCGCGGGACCGCGCCGCTTGCACAAAATCCAAATCCGCTTTCGCTCGAAGATCTGCCTGAACCGACGATCGACGCGGGCGAAGTTTTGATCCGCATCACAGCCTGCGGAGTCTGCCACACGGAACTGGATGAGATCGAAGGGCGGATGAAACCGAAGTTGCCGGTTGTGTTGGGGCATCAAGTGGTTGGAATAGTGGAGTCCGTCGGCTTGCCGACGACAAAGGAGCAAGCTCCTTCACTCCATAAAGGTCAACGCGTCGGCGTCGCATGGATCGCATCGGCGTGCGGACATTGCGAGCATTGTTTATCAGGCAACGAAAATCTTTGCGCCGAATTCAAAGCCACAGGCCGCGACATCGACGGTGGCTACGCCGAGTATATGAAAATCCGCGCGGACTTTGTTCATTCGATTCCAGAATCTTTCAGCGATTCGGAAGCCGCGCCGTTATTATGTGCGGGCGCAATCGGATATCGTTCGTTGAGACTTGCGAATATTCAAGATGGACAATCACTCGGCCTGACCGGTTTCGGCGGATCGAATCATCTCGTGTTGAAAATGGCGAAGCATAAGTATCCGAATTCAAAAATATTTGTGTTCAGCCGAAATGCCGAAGAACGCAAGTTCGCTCTTTCGCTGGGCGCAGCCTGGGCGGGGACGATCTATCAGAGTCCGCCAGCAGAGTTGGAAGCGGTCATTGACACGACTCCGGTTTGGGGTCCAGCCATGGAAGCGCTGAAGCATCTGAGTCCGGGCGGCAGAGTCATCGTCAACGCCATCCGCAAAGAGGAAGCCGACAAGGAAGTTTTGATGAGGCTGGATTATCCGTCGCAGTTGTGGATGGAAAAGGAGATCAAGAGCGTGGCGAACGTGACACGCGCGGACGTGCGCGAGTTTTTGCAGTTGGCGGCGGAGGCGAACATCAGGCCGGAGTTTCAGGAGTTTGAGTTGAAGGATGCCAATCGCGCGCTGGTTGAAATGAAGCAGGGTAAAATTCGAGGGTCGAAGGTTTTGCGCGTGGGATAATTTGACCAGAGATGCACGGAGATAAACTAAGATGACTTTTAAAGTTCATCAGAAAATATCTATGTTCATCTATGTTTATCTCCGATGAATGGATGCAAAATGGCTTACAGCGAAGAATTAGCGGAACGGATGCGGGCAAAGTTGAAATCGTCGCGCGGCGTGACCGAGAAAAAGATGTTCGGCGGAGTTGGTTTTCTCGTCAACGGAAACATGGCTTGCGGCGTCATCAACGATGACTTGATCGTGCGCTTGAGTGAAGATGAATTTGCAAAAGCGTTGAAGCGGAAAAACGTCCGCGTGTTTGACTATTCAGGCCGACCGATGAAAGGCTGGGTTTATGTTTCGGCTGAAGGTTATGCTTCGGAGAAAGCGCTTGAGGGTTGGATGGAAAAAGGTTTGGCGTTTGCGAAGTCGTTGCCGAAGAAGTAATAAAGATAGGAACTCAAAAAGTATCTGATCATTAGACTTGATATTCTATTTTAGGTGTAAAATTTACAGTGCGTTTTGACAATACGGAACCAGCAAAAGAAGATTGAGGCGGCATATGAGCGAGAGATGGCAGTGCTTAGTTTGCGGAACAACTATGGCCGGCAATTGGGACACCTGTTACATTTGCAAAACCCCTCGCGGCAGCCAAAAGGGCGATATAGACGTTTGCCCGAACTGCGGGAAAATAATATCTTCTTTATCAAACCATTGTACAAATTGCAAAAAAAACGTACCGCCCCTTTCGTAAAAAAGTTAAAGATCCATATCCAAGAGCTCAAGTGCCTGATCCCATCAAGTGCTTTGCAATAAAACAAAGTGGCACGCTGATATTAGCATCACCTGACCTTAAAGCAGAAAGACTTTATATTATGGGCCCTGGCGATATGCTTCCAATCGAAAGCGAAATAGATGAATATTATTGTCTACATTTACCTGGAAATGAAAAAGGATATACCAACAAAAAATCAGGTATTACAGTTGATTTAGGAATCGAAGAAGTAAAAGAACCGCTAGGTTATGTCCGTCAAAACTTTCTTAAACAAAATGTCAACATCACAATATTGCAACCCAACGGCGATGCTGAAATAATCGGTACGCTAAAAGCCGATGATCATTTCCCTGTTGTAGAAGAGAAAGAAGATTTTTTCAAGATTCAATTACCCAGCGGATTGCAAGGTTGGGTTCACAAAGCAGATGTGATCAGAACTATTTCTGCAACTTCAGTGCCAGAAGCGCCACCCGCCTCCAACGGATTAGCAGATATTCTATTGGGTGTCGCAGGGCTTATGGCGATAGGTCTCATAGGAGGGCTAGCGGGAGATCCAGAAGAGAACAGAGTAAGAAGAGGGGTTGATAAAGCATTACGCGACAGAGGCATGTAATTTTCTCTTATTGAAAACCACTAGCTTGTCTAAAGCAACAACACCTTTTCATGACCCTCCAAAAAGACCCCGAACGGACAGAGACAAAATATCTGCATAAATTCGCAGACTTCAACGGCAAGCGCGTGCTGGAGATCGGCTGCGGCGATGGACGCTTGACGTGGCGGTATGCGAACTCGGCAAAATTCACGGCAGGCATCGACCTCAACGCCGAAGAATTGCGCGTGGCAACGATTGACCGTCCGGCTGATTTAGCGGTTTCATTTGTCCGCGCCAACTCGATCCACATTCCGTTTTCAAAAGAAAAATTCGATATCGCCATCCTGGCCTGGTCGTTGTGATGAATTCAGCATGAGGGCATGGTCCATGCCCTTCGAGAAATCCATCGCGTGCTCGCGCCAGATGGAATCCTGATCGACCTGCGTCCGCTGCTCGACGAATGGCCGCTGGAAGTGGTTACAACGTCAGAGCGCAAAAAGGCAGGCCGCGCCGTCGATCTGGCCGAGCCGCTGTCGGATGATAAAGCTGCGAATCAAGCCGTCAGCGAAATCGAAAAGCGCGGCTGGTTCGTCCGCGGGCAGGAAGAAACTTTCCCGTTCAATTATTATTGGGACACGCCGAAGGAAATGCAGGAATATCTCGATGAGACCTGGAACGATGTTATCAACATCGAAAACGAAACCTGGGATCGGCTAAAATCCTTGTGGGCCGTTGCGAACGCCGATGCGCGCGTCAGGATTCAATTGAAGATGCTCATCACACGTTGGAGAAAAACGTAGACGCGACGCATTGCTATTAATCCAATGCGACCGCATCTGATCTCAACACTCGAAGAATTCTCCATCTTTCGGCCTATTGAATCAAAATCATATCCGCTCTACAATATTCTTATGAACGATCAACAGAGGAGATGAGATCATGCATAAGAAACAAATGTATTTATCCATCCTTGCCCTCAGTGTGGCCGCGCTCAGTTGCAATCTACCATCCACAGCGGGCGTAAATACCGCCCTGACGGCCATCGCGCAGACTTCGGTAGCGATGACCGTACAGGCCGCGGTTCAACAATCTCAACTCACAACCCAAACTGCAACCGGAGCGCCTCAGCCTTCGGCAACCGTTCCAGCGTCTGCCACGCCATGTTCGCCATTGATTACAGCGAATTCATCGGCGAACGTACGCTCCGGGCCGGGGACCGTGTACGATATTGTCGGCGCCCTGAGCGCGGGAGGCACAGCGGCGATTTCCGGAAAGAATAACGATGGCACATGGTGGTATATTGCCTTTCCCTCCGGTGCTGGAGGTCACGCCTGGATATCGGCCAGTGTAGTAACCGCAACATGCGTTCCGGCGAGCGTTGCAATGATTGCCGCGCCGCCCACGCCCCTGCCAGCCAGCGGCACATGCAAGGACAGTTATGTCTGGAGGCTGATCAGACCAAGCGACAAGGTATGTGTCCCGCCAGCATCCAAAGCCCAGGCGGATGCCGATAACGCCGCCGCAGATTCACGCAAGGCAACCAGCACGTACGGACCAGACACATGCGCGTCTGGATATGTCTGGCGCGACGCGTTTTCTGGCGATCATGTTTGCGTTGATCCGTCCGTGCGGAGTCAGGCGGCGGCAGATAATGCCGCGGCCGCTTCACGCTGGACTTCAGGCTCGTACGGTCCTCATACCTGCGTGTCCGGTTATGTCTGGCGCGAGGCGCAATCGGGCGATGATGTTTGCGTTCTGCCCGCTGATCGCAGTCAGGCCGCCGCCGATAATGCCGCGGCGGCGTCAAGAAAAGCAACCAGTGTTTACGGACCTGACACTTGTATGTCCGGCTTTGTCTGGCGCGACGCGTTCTCAGGCGATCATGTTTGTGTGACGCCCGCCGTTCGCGCGCAAACTGCCGCAGATAACGCCGCCGCGCCAAGCCATACCTGGCCGTAGAATTTCAAATAAAAATTCAGCAGGAATAATAATACGCTGTGCCAGTTGGCACAGCGTATTATTTGATGTCGGTCTTTGTCACATTTGCGAAAAAACGATGGAGCAATAAAAATGGCAAAATCAACACTGCATGTACCGCCGCGCTCAGCCCAAAGATGAACGCCGCCGCATCGAGAAAGACATTCAACGGCGGCGCGGCATTCTTCAACATCCACGGTCCGGCCCCGGCGAAAATCGCGAACGCCAATAAAACAACGATCGCCACCCCGAGCGGCAGCCAGGCATGACGGTCAGATTGCGAGGGCAGCATCGTGCTGCTTACGGTAAAGGTCAAATAAAACCAGATGGGGAAATCTTTGATCTGAGGCAGCAACGTGATGCCCAGCCAGAATAAATTATATTGACCGTTGCGCAGCACATCCCACAACGGCAGCAAATGCAAACGGGCAAACGCCAGGTACGCCACCAACAATCCGCCTACGATCAACGGCGCGGCGCCGATCAACGAATCGCGCACAATGTCCGTCTTGGATGTTTCAACATAGCCGAGCTGCAAGCGCCCGTCCGGCAGCATTTCGGGCACGAGTGAGAACTTTGCAGTCTGCACGCCGAGAAGGACGGCTATCAGGTAATGGCTGAATTCATGCAGCAACACGCCGGGCAAAAAGATGATCGAGAATAATGCAATCGTAAATTCGGGACTGCGGCTTACGATCAAGAATACAGCTTGAATCTCACGATGCAAAAGCCGCTGGAGCAAAGCCAGCGGCAATAGAGTTAACACAACCCAGAACAGACCGTTAAACTGCGAGAGCATGAATTTACGGCCGGGATGCGGCCTGCGTGATGGCGACAAAATCATCGACTTTCAGACTCGCGCCGCCGACCAACGCGCCGTCAATCTCCGGCCCGCCGAAATATTCGGATGCGTTGCCGGCCGTGACCGACCCGCCGTATAAAATGCGGATGGCCTGCGCAGTTGTCTCGCCAAAGAGCGCGCTCAATGCCGGACGAATGACCGTCTTCACCACACCATTTGCATTTTCTGCGCTGGAAGCTTTTCCCGTCCCGATCGCCCAAACCGGTTCGTAAGCCACGACAATTCTCGAAGCCAGCGCGGGAGAGAAGTCAGCCAGGCCAAATTTAATTTGACGCGCCACCACTTCACTGGTCCGGTACGATTCGTATTCGGACAGCGTCTCACCCACGCAGACTATCGGCGTCAGGTCGAATTTTTGCGCAGCCAAAACTTTCCTGTTCACCGTCTCATCTGTTTCGCCAAAATATTGACGCCGCTCCGAATGTCCGAGGATGACATAACCGCAGAGTTCCTTGACCATCACGGGAGAAAGCTCGCCGGTGAATGCGCCTTTTTCTTCCCAAAACATATTTTGCGCGCCGAGGCCGATATCTGTGCCTTCAAGCATGGCAGAAACAGCCAGCAGAGTCGTAGCCGGCGGGCACAATACTTTTTCCACACCCTTGATCTCGCGCAACTTTGCAGACATCGAGAAGACCAGTGAACGCGCCTCCTCGACTGTCTTGTTCATTTTCCAATTTCCGGCAACAAAAGGTTTTCGCATCACAGGTTCATTCCTAAGGTATTTTATTGAGAAGTTCCTGAGCCAACTCATTAATCCAGCCGGGCGTATTGAGATTGGCAATAAGAACGTTCAAGTTTTGCTTGGCATGGAACGTGTCGCCTTCATTGGCAAACATTTCCGCTTCAAGCAGCGTGGCTTCCGGCATCCCCGGTTTGAGACGCTTGACTTCATTCAAAAGTGAATGAGCCGCGTCCGGTTTCCCGTTATAGTATTCGTTACGGGCCTGCGCCACCATCGACATGGGCTGTTCCACGCGGCTCAACGATTCGAATGGCAGATAGGCAGGCAGGTCAACGGAAGAAGACGCTTTATAAAGCGCCTCATGCAGATTATCCACTAAATCCTGCGCTGGCTTATGTGTCGGCCCCAGAGATTTGACAGCTCGAAAATACATGGCCGCCGCGCCGGTCCACGCCTGACGCTTCTTGAATTGGTTACCTGCATCCTGAAAAAATTGAGTATCGGTTGGCGCAGCCAGGTCCGCGGCTTTCGCCAAAGTTATCAAGGACTGGCGCTTATCGCCGCCGTCCCAATATGCAAGGGAAAGCGCAAGCGCAGCATTCGGGTCATTCGGATTTTGATTCGCATTTGAAAACGCAGTAGCAATGGCAGGTGAAAGCGTCGGCGCCAGTACTGCCTGAGTACCCGGCGTATCCTTTGCCTGTGGTGAAACTTCAACAGGAGCAGATGGCGTAAAGACAGATAAAGCTGTGGGTGGAAGATTTTTTGACGGCCTAAGCAGTCCACTGCCGCGCACGGCAAAGAAAACAAAGGCCAGACAGATCACCAAAAGTACGCCAGCCGCGATAAAGGGCCAGGGCGAACGCGTCCTTTTCTGGGACCCTTTGGCGGCTACCGTTTCCCCGTCTTTTGCCACAACTTTGGCGGGCACAACCTGGCCCGACCTGGGTCTCATCGTAATCGCCGTTCCCTGCATCGGCACGCCGGCATCAATCCAGGCTTGTTTGAACGCTTGAACAAATGAGTCTACGTTGGCATAACGGTCCGCGCGCTCTTTTGCGAGTCCCTTGAGCAAAACACGCTCAACCGGCTCCGGCACTTTCGGGTTGATCGAACGCGGCATCGGCAATGGCGAATAGATATGATCGTGAATAATGGAAAAAGGCGTGTCGGCATTGAACGGCACCTGTCCCACAACCATCTCATACAACATCACGCCGAACGAGTAAATATCCGTGCCTTCATCCAAATCTTTTTTGCCCATCGCCTGTTCAGGCGAAATGTATTGCGGCGTCCCCATGATCATGTCGGATGAAAGCGTGGACTCGCCCGACTGCGCGATGCGCGCCAGCCCAAAGTCCGCTAAATATATTTGTCCGTCAGTGGCAAGTAAAACATTGGACGGCTTGATATCGCGATGCAAAATTCCCTGCTTATGCGCGTACGCCAGCGCCGCGCCGACAGCGTCTACAACTTTACTGATTTCAGCGGAAGCCAGCGGACCTTGATTCAGGCGCGCCTTGAGCGTATCCCCCTCGATAAATTTCATCACGAGGTAAGGTCGATGTTCATGCTCGGCGTAATCATAGACCGGCACAATATTCGGGTGTTCGAGTTTTGCAACCAGGCGCGCTTCACGTTGAAAGCGCGCTTCAAAATTCGGGTCTTCGCCGAATGCGGGATGCAAAGCTTTGACCGCCACATAACGATCCAGCGCGGCATGATAGGCCTTGTAAACAGTGGCCATGCCGCCCTGTCCAAGCTGTTCCACGATCCGATATGGGCCGACGTTCTCACCGATATTGAATGACATTCAAGAACTCCCGTAAAGAAATTGGCATGATTATATCGCAGATAAGTTGCCAGAATATCAACCGGATGTTATGCGCGTGTAAACAAAAACAGGAGCCTCTCGGCTCCTGTCATTTGGATTATTTATCGAGCAATGCGGCGACGCCGGGCAGTTCCTTGCCTTCGAGAAATTCCAACGAAGCGCCGCCGCCGGTCGAAACGTGAGTCATTTGTTTGGTGACGCCCGCCTTCTTGACCGCACTGGCAGAATCGCCGCCGCCGATCACGGTCGTCGCGCCGGACTCTGCCAGCAGTCTTGCGATGGCAAACGTGCCCTCGGCGAACTTCGGCATTTCGAAGACGCCCATCGGTCCATTCCAGACGATCAGCCGGGCGCCGTTTAACGCGGCCTTGAACACACTGATGGATTTCGGCCCAATGTCCATGATGCGCCAACCCGCCGGGACTTTATCCGCATCGACAGTCTGTGTGTTGGCTTCGGCATCGAACTTGTCCGCGATGATTGCATCGAGCGGCAGAAGCAATTTATCTCCGGCCTTGGCCATAATGGATTTTGCTAAATCAACAGAAGCGGCCTCAACCAAACTATCCTGCATGTTGAAACCTTTTGCGGCGAGGAATGTATTCGCCATGCCGCCGCCGATGATCAACCTGTCACACTTGGACAACAAAGTTTCGACAACGAGAATCTTATCGGAAATTTTTGCTCCGCCGAGAATCGCAATGTAAGGATGTTCAGGATTGGAAACTGCGCGTCCAAGATATTCCAATTCCTGTTCCATCAGGAAACCGGAGACGGCGGGCAGGAAGCGCGCCACGCCCTCGGTGGAGGAATGTGCGCGGTGTGCCGAGCCAAACGCATCGTTGACGTACACTTCGCCGAGCGCGGCCATTTGTTTGGCGAGATCGAGATCGTTCTTTTCCTCGCCTGCGTGGAAGCGTGTATTTTCCAACATCAACACTTCACCGGGTTTGAGCGCCTTCGCCATCTTCTCCACTTCGGAACCAACACAATCGGCCGCCATCTTAACGGGTTTGCCTAACAGCGAAGCTAAAACTTCCGAGGCGGCACGCAGACTGAATTCCGGTTCGAAGCCGCCTTTCGGCCTGCCGAGGTGACTCATCAAAATGACCGACGCGCCTTGATCCAGCACGTATTGAATGGTCGGCAAGGAGGCTTTGATGCGTTTATCATCCGTGACCTTGCCATCCGCCATCGGCACGTTGAAGTCCACGCGCATGAGCACGCGTTTGTTTTTCAGGTCAATATCTTTTACAGTTTTTTTGTTCATGGAAATTTCCCAAATAAAACGTAATGCGTAATCCGCAAAATCAATTACGAATTACGCATTACGAATTCATTAGAGGCTCTTCGCCATCAAAGCCGTGAGATCGGCGGTGCGGCAGGAGTAACCCCATTCATTGTCGTACCAGGCCACGACTTTGATGAAGTTGCTTTTTTCCTTGCCCAGAACGCTGGTGAAGGGCAGGTCAATTGAGGAGCTGAATGAACTGCCTTTGAAGTCCATGCTGACCAGCGGCTCGTCCACTGCCTCAAGGATACCCTTGAAACGCGGCTGCCGGCGGCATCGCGGAAAGCCTGGCGCAGTTCTTCAGTGGTGGTTTCTTTTTCGAGTTCAGCGGTGAAATCCACCACCGAGACAGTCGGAGTCGGGACGCGCAGAGAATAACCGTCGAATTTTCCTTTGAGATCTGGGATCACCAACGAAACAGCCTTGGCGGCGCCAGTAGTGGTCGGGATGATATTCAATCCCGATGCGCGGGCGCGGCGCAGGTCTGAGTGCGGCATGTCGAGCACTTTCTGATCGTTGGTGTATGAATGCACGGTGGTCATGAAAGCGCGCTTGATCGTGTACAGGTCATGCACAACCTTGGCGGCCGGAGCCAGGCAGTTGGTGGTGCAGGAAGCGTTTGAAACAACATGATGTTTCCTGGGATCATACTTGTCTTCATTGACGCCCAACACAACGGTCAGGTCTTCGCCTTCAGCGGGAGCCGAAATAATAACCTTCTTCGCGCCGCCAGCGGTGATGTGATTGACCGCGCCTTTGACCGTCTTTCCTTTTTTGTTGACGCCGTCTTCCTTGATGGTGAACAAGCCGGTTGACTCGATCACGATGTCCACGCCCAAATCTTTCCACGGGATGGCTGCCGGATCGGTCTCCTTGAAGACTTTGACTTTCCTGCCATCCACCAAAAGACCATCCTCGAGAACTTCGACGGCGCCGTCGAAACGGCCATAGGTCGAATCATACTTGAGCAGATGCGCCATGGTCTTCGTGTCGCCAATATCATTGAATGCGACCACTTCCAAAGTATCCGCATGATGATCGCGGATCGCCTTCAGCACCTGACGCCCAATTCGGCCAAAGCCGTTGATACCAATTTTGATCATGATGTTATCTCCTAAAACAATATATTTGTGATTTATTTCACGATACGATTTTACCGCGAAACATAAAAACAAGATAATATAAACTCAAATTCAATTTTAACTCAAAGGTCCGGTTCGCTCAAAGTATAAATCCATTAACACCTGCGCCAGCTTAATTGAATCGTGCCGCCAGGGATGCTCGTCATCGACCAGATCGGCGCAATAAGAACGCACATCAGCTTTGGTTCTTTCGTCGGCACGCACCCACTCCGAGTTTGCCCCGGGATTACCCTCATAATTCTCATTACACAAGACCACATCGAACAAGTCTTCGCCGACGTGCTCCTCGACTGTGCGCGCATGATCGTAACAGGAATACGAATCGGTCTCGCCCGACTGTGTGGCGACATTACAAACAAAAACTTTGATGGCGCGGCTGGCATGAATAGCTGCCAACAGATCAGGGACCAACAAGTTCGGCAAAAGGCTGGTGTACAAACTTCCGGGGCCGATCACAATCAATTCCGCATTCAGGATGGATTGCAGGACCGGCGGAAATGCAGGCGGATTATTCGGCTCCAACCAGACCCTGCGGATTCGTCCCGCTATTTCGGGAATTTTACTTTCACCCTGAACCCTGACCTCGTTAACTAAATGCGGCAGGCGCACATCGGCCACCAAACGGACATCATGCAACGTTGACGGCAGCACGCGCCCGCTCACCGATAACGCCCTACCCGACTCGGCCACCGCCTCTTCAAAACTTCCAGTGATCTCGGTCAAAGCAGAGATGAATAAGTTACCGAAAGAATGTCCCTCCAAATCAGGCGAACCGCTAAAACGATATTGAAAAAGTTGAGCCAGCAAAGCCTCATCGTTGGACAAGGCTGCCAGACAATTGCGAATATCGCCTGGAGGCAGAATACCAAAACTCTCGCGCAATTTGCCCGACGATCCGCCATCGTCTGCCACGGTAACGACCGCCGTCAGGTTTCGAGTATGCGCCTTCAGTCCGCGCAGAAGCGTGGAAAGCCCATGCCCGCCGCCGATGGCAACTACGCGCGGGCCGCGGTCGCGGCGGCGATAGTCTGCAAGTTCATCCACCACCGCCCGCCCCGGCCGAAGAAATGGACGAAGAAGGGCGCGATTGAGTCCCCAAATCCCATAAACCACAAAGCCGGCGCCCAGCGATCCAAAAATCAAAACACGCACCAAGCGCGGCAGGAAACGAAGAGATGCATAGGAAAGCAAAAACAAAACTGCTGGATCACTGGTATCAGTGCGATAGATGTTGAGCAGAAAAATACCAAGCCCCACACCCAGCAAAGTTATACCCAGCAAAATCACTATCATCCAGCGCTTGATGCCAAGCCCGGGACGGAACCAGCGCGAGAACGACAGCAAGCCTTGTTTAAATCGTTGAAAGGAAGATTGTTTAACATCTTTCACGCCGAGGAGTTTAGCAGTGTTTTAGGCAAGAGTCAATTGAACCTTTTTATCTTTCAGGTCTTCACAAACGAGGCTCAAAATAAAGGTTGGTCAAATGGGTTACGGTATAATTGCGCTCATGGGTTCAATTATCGCAGTAGACATAGGCGGAACGCACTTGCGCGCCGCCGCTTACGAATCAGACAACACTCAGCCCACCAACCACGAGCGCGTCAAAACTCAGGCAAATGAACCGGGGGTCTACGAAAGACTTGTCAAAGTCATTGAATCTGTCTGGCCTACAGATGGCAACGTTGATGCGATCGGGGTCGCATCGCCGGGACCTCTCGACCCTCATTCGGGTTACATCCTGGCAACACCGAATATCCAGGAGTGGCGCAATTTTCCGCTTGCGCCAAAACTCTCTGATTATTTCAAAGTTCCCGTCCTCCTTGATAATGATGCCAATCTGGCCTGTCTTGGCGAATGGAAATTCGGCGCGGGCAAGGGTCACCATGATGTGCTGTATCTCACGGTCAGCACCGGGATCGGGGGCGGAGTCATCATCGAAGACCGACTCTTGCAGGGAACGCATGGCCTGGCCGCCGAACTCGGACACGTGATCATCGATCCGAACGGGCCGATCTGTTCCTGTGGATATTACGGCCACCTGGAATCCTTCTCGTCGGGGCCAGCCATCGTCAAGTATGCGCTCGGTAAAATGGAATCCGGTGTCCAGTCCAGCATGAAGCGTGATGCAAGCCTGACAGCGCGCCAGGTGGCAGATGCCGCCATACAAGGCGATGCTTTGGCAATATCCGCTTACCAGCGCGCAGGTGAATATCTCGGCATTGGCGTTGCAAGTTTCCTGCACACTTTCGATCCATCCATTGTTATCTTTGGCGGGGGCGTCTCACAAGTTGGCCCATTATTATTTGACTCATTCAACACAAGCCTTCGAAAACGCGTCTTTCATCCACGCTATTTGGAAAATCTAAAGATCGAGCAAGCCGCGCTGGGCGATGACGCCGGCCTGCTCGGTGCGCTGGCCCTGGCGCAAGTAAAACTGCAATCATTAAAAAAGGAGAATGTATGACCAAACTCAATTTACCCGGCCCCAAGGCCAGGGCGTTGATCGAACGTGATCACAAAGTAATCTCACCATCTTATCCACGCGGTTATCCGTTCGTGATGGACCACGGCAAAGGTACGGAAGTATGGGAACTTTGAAATAAT
>JAJYOH010000323.1 GCA_021796315.1 Chloroflexota bacterium | reverse complement strand
CTTTTCAAGTTTGGTTCCCTTTTTTCAGGTGTTCACTTTTGAGCTGGAAATAGTTCACTTTTCAAGTGTTATCGGTTCACTTTTCAAGTTTGGGTAACAAGCAATGACATCACTGCTTGACAATCTCATGGTCGTCAAGTAAAATTCCGCACGCTTAACAACCGAATATCAGGCCGAGATAGCTCAGTTGGTAGAGCACGCGACTGAAAATCGCGGTGTCCCCAGTTCGATCCTGGGTCTCGGCACTCTCGGCTGAAATTTGAGCCAGGGAAACGCGGGCGTAGTACAGTGGTAGTACGTCTCCTTGCCAAGGAGAAGGTCGTGGGTTCGAATCCCATCGCCCGCTCAAAGGATTGAGGATTGCAGATTGATGATTGGGTTGTCAATCAGCAGTCCTCAATTTATAATCAAGATATGGCGTCGTGGCCAAGTGGTAAGGCAAGGGTCTGCAAAACCCTCATCACGGGTCCGAATCCCGTCGACGCCTCTGCGAGCGAGTCTCTTGACTCGCTTTTTATCTTACATTACGGGTTTTCCTCGGTTGATTCAGGAATTGATAAAAAAATAAGACGAGCCAAGCACGTCTTATTTTTCGCTACTTGACTCTTACAAAGCGACGCTTGCCCGCCTGCAGCACGCCCGGATGCGGGAACGAGACATCGTTGCGCTCCAAAACTTCTCCATCTAAACGGATTCCCTTCTGATCGATCAAGCGTTTGGCCTCGCTCTTACTGGATACCAAACCGGCTCTCGTTAGAACATCCATGACCGTCATCCCGGCTTTCAACGCAAACTCCGGCATCTCGTCCGGCACTTCCTTCTGCTGGAACAATTTCACGAAAGCCTCTTCCGCTGACGTGGCGGCCGCCTCGCTAAAAAAAATGCCCGCGATCTCGCGCGCCAATTTCATCTTCACATCACGCGGATGGACAGAGCCCGATTCCAATCCATTGAGCAACGCGTCAATCTCATGCGGCGACCAACGCGTTACCAGCCGCATATATTTTTCCATCGCAAAATCAGGTACCGACATCAGCTTGCCGTACATATCTTCCGCGCCGCTATTGATCGGCACAATATTCCCCGTTGATTTGGACATGCGTTGGACGCCGTCCGTACCGGGCAGGATGCCGCAGATTATACCCACCAGCGGTTTCTGTCCCATGGCTTCCTGCAACTTGCGCCCCGCCACGATGATATTGAATAACTGATCCGTGCCACCGACTTGTACATCGGTCCGCATTGCAACGGCATCGTAACCCTGCATCAAAGCATAAAAAGTCTCATGCAGGTAAATTGGCTCATCCTTCTCCAACCGCTTGGCAAAATTGTCGCGTGCCAAAAATTGTTGCACAGTGAAATTCTGGCCCAGCTTGATCAAGTCGACCAGCGAAAGCTCGCTTAACCATTCACCATTGTAGCGAACTTTTGTCTTTTGGCGGTCGAGCACGCGAAAAGCCTGTTCGGTATAAGTTTTGGCATTTTCGGAGACTTGCTCCAAGGTCAGGATTGGACGTGCTTTATTTTTATCAGAAGGATCGCCCACTAGCGCAGTATAGCTCCCGATCAGAAAAGTCACTTCATGTCCTAGCTCCTGAAACTGACGCAGTTTCCGCATTGTAATGGTATGGCCCAAATGCAAGTCTTTAGACGTAGGGTCGTAGCCGCAATACACGCGCAAAGGACGACCTTCTTTGGCAGCCTCCGTCAATCGCTGGCGCAACTCATCGCTCATCGTCTCTTTTAGTTTCTCATCGCCATATTCCGTGCCCTGCATCAAAAGCTCAACCTGCTCATCAATATTCATTCTGCCTCCTCAAAAGATCCGAATGATGACGAACAAAAACGCGCCCGCGAGGGCGCGTCGCAATTCCCTCACATGGATCATGTGCGAAAATAATAGTACGCAAAGGAATGGTAAATAAACATGGCCGCATTATACCAAACTTACTGCCAGCAATCCTCAATATGAGCCATGCCATTGCCTGTACTGAGCCGCAGGCACACGTCGAGACGGCGATCCTCCGTCGAAGTATTCCCCTGTTTTGGCGAGGAGAAAGTCCCCGTTTTTTGGGGATTGCTTCGCGCACCTACCCTAATGAGCGGTTCCATGGAAAACCGCCTGGCAACAACATACTGAGAATTGCTGACTTACTGACCAAGACTAACCTGGAAAGTCCACGGCCCTTTGACAGTAAAAAACTCATCGCTGTAGACGATTTTCTGCGCGTCTTCATCGGACATTGAAGCGGGTTTGCTTACGATCCGCATGGTCGCCACCCCATTGACATCCACGCAAGCCAGGCTGATGGCGATGCCGCGCTCTATCAAGGCCTGCTGAATTTTCGGCATGTAGAGGGAGCAATACTCGCCAATGCTCGGCGGCGCACCCAAAGATTCTATTGTCAACAAAGCAGACGATAGATCCGCGTCGGGCGGCACATAAAAACCCAATTCATCGCAACGCAAGCCCGGCTGTCCGTTGGCGGCATCCTGAACACTTAACATGGACGAACTAAACTGGGAAGTTGTCTGCCCGGCATAGTCAAGGTGCGCGGCCCAGATCGTCCAATCGGACGTATCTGGCAAGGTAAAACACACATCGGCATTGACTTGTTTGCCGTCGCGCCAGGCGCGCTTGAGATTAACAGAATATCCGCTCACGGCCTGGCTGTTGTTGATCTGGGGAGCTTGAAGCGTCGGATAAGAGGTGGTGTCAATCGCAGGCGTAGCGAGCGCAACGCCTGCAGACTGTACCGGTTGCGAAACTGTTTTTCCGCAAGCAGTGGTAATCAATGAAAGCAGGAAGAGAAAGCAGAAGATTTTTTTCATTAGGAACCTCCAAACAGGACGGTTTACAGATGAGTGGTTATCACACCTGCGACAATTGGAAATCGTGCCATATCACCAATAATATCACTGTCGCCGTAAATTATCTGCTCAGCGACCGGCAAAAGCAGAAGAATCTCATGCAGCCCATAAAAGGCATCATCCGATCAAATCCTTGAGCGCACCATCCAGCGCGGGGAATTGGAATGGATAACTCAATTCCAAGAGACGCTTTGGAACAACATATCTTCCGTCCACGACCAGCACGCTCATTTCGCCCAATATTGTCCGAAGCAGGAAAGCCGGTGTTGGAAACCAAAATGGACGGTGTAAAGCTTTTGCAATCGCGCGCATGAAATCCGCATTGGAGGTTTGAGCGGGCGCGATCAGGTTGAACGCGCCGCGCGCATTTTGATTTTCAAGAAGGAAGCGCAGCGCTCCGACTTCATCGGCGAGATGAATCCATGGCATGCATTGTTTGCCGTCTCCGAGCGGACCGCCCGCAAAGAGTCGCGCGGGCAAAGCCATCAACGGAAACAAGCCGCCGCGCGAATCAAGGACAACGGCCGTTCGGGCAACGACATGACGCATGCCAAGTTCTTCGACTGGCTGCGTGGCGGTTTCCCAGTGCACCGTGAGCTGCGCCAGGTAATCGTCAGCAGGAGGCGTGGATTCGTCAGCAATTTCGCCATGCAAGCCGTAATGGTTGATGCCGGAGATTTGCAGGAAAACACTCGGGCGATGCACACAGTCCCTTATAGCGGAGACCAGCGCAAGGCCGGGAAGGACGCGGGAGTCGTGGAAATATCGCTTCCGGGATTTTGTCCACGGCCAATGTTCGAGTCCGAATCCGGCCAGGTTGACAACGGCATCCATTTCTTCAAGGCGCCTTGCCCACTGACCCACTGTTTGTCCATTCCATTGAATTTCGATTGGACGCTTTGGCTGGCGGCGCGTCAAAATGTAAACTTCATGTCCGGCAGAACGGAGTGATGCGAAAAGGGCTGTTCCAAGAAAGCCTGAACCGCCTGCGATCAAAACTTTCACTTTAAACTCTCCTCGATTCATTATGCTATAATCGTGCCTATTGCGGAGTTAGCATGCAAGAGCCGGTTCTAGTACTCAACGCAAATTTCGAACCCATCAACATTTGCACCACCCGGCGAGCCATCGGTCTGGTCATGGGAGGTAAAGCGGCGATGGTGGCAAATGGCCGCGGCTATATACACACTATCAAGGAATTAATCCCGCGCCCATCGGTCATTCGCCTTGATATTCAGGTCCATCGTCCGCGCCCGCACATCAAGCTGACTCGCCGCGAAGTCTTTCGACGCGACAATTATACCTGCCAGTATTGCGGACGGCGCGACCGAGGCTTGACGGTGGATCATGTCAAGCCAAAGCATCAAGGCGGCCAACACATCTGGACGAACGTAGTGGCGGCTTGCCCGCACTGCAATCATCGCAAAGGCGGACACAGTCTCGAAGAAGCACATATGCTGCTTCTGCACCTTCCGAAGGAACCTCCGGCGAACGCCGCCTATATGTTTGCGCGACATCTGGATGACAATGATGAGTGGGCGCAATACATCAACGGCTGGTAAACACACAACGGGAACGGCGTAGAATTCCGCCTCGTTTGTTTATGTTTCCAATAATAAGTTTTCATGAACAAAAGCGGGAATGAAGTTCGGTAGACCGAAGATAATAACTTTTGACATGGCACACCTAGTTTAGAACATGCGCCAGAATAAGAGGGGTTATATACGCTTCTACCAACGCGGCAATCCCCAGCAGCGGCATGACCACGCCCAAAAAAACCTTGGCCCAATCAGCCAGCAATTCCAGGACCACCTGCCCCATGGATTTGCCTAGCTGAGGCGCCACCAGCACCGCTGCCATTCGCAAAACAATTGCGCTGGCGATCATCAGCGCCGGGATCTCGAATATTCCATGCGGAAGCAGACCCGCCGCAAACAACACGAGCGGCGAATAACCGATCAGCTTGAACACGCCCAATACGCCGCCGATCAGGCCGACGTTGACAAGATAAATCAGCATACCCAATACGCTGAAAGAAACAAGACCTGCCAACAGAATGAGAAGGGTAGCGCGCACATTATTTGCAAAAAGATACAAAGCCGACAAATGCTGGCCGGCCTGCGCCAGCCCAATGGATTCCCTTGCACCCTTCATAATCTGCGAATAATTGGCGTCTGTCGCCGCAGGCAGCATCCTGGGCACATTGACCATTGCCCAATAATAACTTGACAAAAATCCGATCACGGCCATGACAAGTATCAGCAACAGCGGCGCAGACAATTTCCGCATCGCCTTCGGGACCTCGAGCCGATACCAGCTAAACAATGAATTTCCCTCGCCCTTGAACGTCTGCCAAAACATCTGCCACAGCCAGCGCAGATTCAATGAGTCAAATTCGCGGCCAAGCAGATACTCACGTTGAAAATGGGCAATCCCCAAACGCACCAGCAGACCCGCTATGATGATAACCGCTACAACGGCCAGCCACAGGACTTGATCCGTGCCCCAGAACAGCAAAACGCTTTCGCCCTGCATCATGAGCGCAACCGGAATCACAATAAATGACGCCAGCAAATTGGCCGCCCGTACCGATGTAGACTGTACCGAGATCACAATTGCCGCGCTGACCATCAGCACCGCATGAGCAGTCGTCAGCATGAAAAGCAAAATCAAAGTGTAGATACTTGGCATTTCCAAGCGCTGGTGCGAGACCATAGCCAGATACAAAGCAATGGAAGCATAGCTGGCGACCAACGGCGTTAGAATGCCAACTAACACTTTCCCAAAATACAAATGCCAATCTTTCATCGGTGAGCTTAACAACGGCTCAATCGTGCCGCGTTCCTTTTCGCCCACGAACGATTCAAGCGCAACCACCAGCGAAATCGTGATCGGGAAGAATCCGATGATCAAGACAGAGAATGGGACAAGTCGATCCGCAATCAGGCTCGTGCCGTATTTGGCAAAGAATGCCACCGCTTGGTGCGCCACTTCATTCATCAGAAACGGAAACGATAAGGTAAGAATTATCAACGGAGAAAGAATGCGCCAGTCACGAAATTGATCGCGCAATTCGCGTCCGGCCACCAGCCAGACCATTTGCAGGTCACGACGCATAACCTACCTCCCTATGCGCCGATTGCGCCTCCGCCATCACTTTGAGATAAACCTGCTCCAGCGTACGCGGCACTTCCTGGAACGCCATCAGCGGCGCATGCGCAGACGCCAACTCACGCATCACGAGCGGATTGGTTTTGTGCGGATTCTCGATCTGGAATCTAATGCTCAACCTGCTGCGTTCGATCAAGGTCGCGCCGCGAGGTATTTTCAAGCCGTCACCGTTCCATGGCAAAGAGAATTTCGCTTCGTACTCCATCACCCCCATAACCTTTTGCTTCAACTCAGCAAGCGTGCCGGACATCAAAATACGGCCTTTGTAAATAATGGCGATAATATCTGCCAACGCTTCGGCCTCGATCAGATTATGGGTACAAATCACGATTGTGCGCTGGGATGACTTCAAACGGGCGATCTCTTCCCGCACCAGCCGCGCCGATTCGGGGTCCATGGCGGAGGTCGGCTCGTCGAGCAACAACACCGGCGGTTCATGCATCAGGGCGCGCGCCAGCGCCAGCTTTTGACGCATCCCCTTGGAATATTCGCTAATACGCCGCGTGGAGGCCTGCGCCAGCCCAAAGTAATCCAGCAGGTAATCACTGCGCGACTTGCGGCTTTTTGCATCCAGGCTGTAGACTTTGCCGAAGAAATCAAGGTATTCAACGCCCGACATTCGCATGTATAAACCATGCTGCTCGGTCAACACGCCAACCGAAGCGCGCACATCACCGCCGCGCTTCACGACATCATAGCCAGCTACGCGCGCCCAGCCGCGTGAGGGTATCAGCAGAGATGTCAACATGCGGACGGTGGTGGTCTTGCCTGCACCGTTTTGACCCAAAAGCCCCAGAATTTGTCCGGGCTTTACAGACATCGCCACACCGTCGACGGCCAAAAACTCGTTGAATTGCTTGCTCAGGTCCTCAGTTTCG
>JAJYOH010000322.1 GCA_021796315.1 Chloroflexota bacterium | reverse complement strand
TAATTTTCCGCAACTTGGACAGGCGTCTCCTGGTTTTGCCTGTGCGATGTCAGCTGTCAACTCGGCTGTGTAGTCGCGCCCGCAATTGGTGTTCATCAGATGGTATCCCGCCTCGTTGGCGCCCGCCACAAGATTTGTGGATTGCGGGATTAAGTCATCCACGATGATGAGCGCATTTTTCAATCCAACTGGTGAAGCATATCCCGCCACCGCACCGGACCTGAAAATTTCTTCCGTTGTCGCCGGGCGAACCTCGCCAATGAGTTTTGTTAATTTTGCCTGACTCATTTGCATATCACCGCGTACAACGGCGAAGACGAATTTTCCGTCCGAAAGCCGCGTGAACATCAGAGCTTTGGCGGTCTTCTCTTTTGGAACGCTTAGGAAATTCGCAAGTGACTCAATTGTGTTGCAGTCGGGCGTCTCGATTTTTTTGCTAGGGAGAAATTCTTCGGGAGGCAGGCCGGTTTTTACAAATTGCGCCAGTTCGAGACGGGCCGCGTATCCGCAAGCGGGACAGTGAATGATTTCGATCGTTCCATCGGAAATCTGGAAATAGGTTTCGTGATCACTGCTGATAAGCGGCAATGATAAATGTGCGAAGAAAGCCTCGCTTGTTTCGTCAGCAAGTTTGCGTAAACGAGATAAAGCTCGTTCGCCAAGCGGAGTCGGAGTATTTTCGCGCGTGACATAGCCTGCACGTACGAGCAAGGCAAAGCCCTCTGTCCGTGCATTTGAGGGGGCTTCCCGTTGGGTTTGAATTTGGAGGTCTCGATATCTCATCATGCCCTCGCTGGCTGCATAATCCAATTTTTGTGGGGCTTACTTAAAGCCAAAACGGTCCGCGAATTTACACGAGTTTTCGCTAATCTTAAACCAATTCGCGTTGATTAGCGAAAACTCGCGGAGGCAAAATGCTTCTGCGAATTGTTTGAAAGATTTTAGATTGAGAATTTAGCTTTGCTCTGGGCTCGTGGAAAGCGGGAGTTCGATCACAATCGTCAGCCCTTCGCCCGATTTGCTTTCAGCCCAGATTCGCCCGTTGTGCTTTTCAACAATGGACTTTGCAATAGCGAACCCAAGCCCTGAACCGCCTTTGTCTCTGGCGCGTGACGTCTCGGTTCGGTAAAACCGCTCGAAGATGCGATCTAACTCCTCGGCTGCCACACCCGGCCCGCTGTCCTGCACGCTCATTTGGACAGCGCCTTCAATCAAATTTGCTGACAAGGTGATATGTCCGTTTTGGGGCGTATATCGCAAGGCATTCTCAATGATGTTGCTGAATACTTCCCTCATTCGCTCAGGGTCGATTTCAATCTCAGGCAGGTCAGTTGCGGCTTTTGTTTGTAAGGATATTTTTTTCTGCCGGGCCTGATGACTGTATATCTTTTGTGCATCGTGTAATAACTTTTGAGGCGAATAGGGTCTAAGAGTAAGTTTGAGTTCGCCCGCATCTGCCATCGAGAGTACTCGTAAATCATCCACCAAATGTTCGAGGCGTTCGGCTTCTTCTCGAATGATCTCAAAAGTCTCGATGGAAGGGGGCAGGACTTCATCGTGGACGGCTTCAGCGTGACCGAGGATGATGCTTATCGGAGTCCGCAATTCGTGAGCAATGTCTGCGGTCATTTGTCGGCGGAGGTTGAGTGAGCGGGCGAGGTCGGTGCTCATTCGGTTGAATGATGCGGCCAGTTGTCCCATTTCATCGCGCGAACGGACAGGTACTTCGTGGGCGAGTTTTCCTTCAGAGACGACCTGCGTGGCGGCGGTCAATTCCCGGATGGGGCGGGTGATGTTCCGCGAAAAAATGACAGCCAATAATAACGCCAGTACCATGGCGATCAAGCCGCTTAGCAAAATCTGGAGATTGATGCGGTTAAGAAAATTGGAACCCAGTGGACTGACGCGGTACGCGCTGCGGCTGATGAGAAGAGTGCCGACCGTTTTTCCGTCTACCTGGATCGGGATGGCATTGGCAAGCTCGGATGCGGAAACAGCCGCGCCAACTTGATAACCTTCCCCGGCCATAACAATGTGGCTGGTTGTGTCCACCAGCGTGAACGGCCCGTGATTGAATTGGGATCTGGGTTCGGGAGGCGGTTGTGGAACCAATTCGAGGCTTGTGATGCCCCGCCAGGAACCGTTTTTCTGATAATAGCCGGATAACGTCGTCACGATGGATGGGCGGTTCTGGTCGAGCAGGAACGAACGGAATTCTTCGGCGCTTCTCCAACGCGTGAAAAGCACCACCAGCAGGGTACTTAGCAGGCTAACAGTTAAAAATGCCAACACCAATTTTGTTGTGATTGATCTCATAAAACTTACTCTCTGGCAAACCTGTAGCCGACTCCGTACACGGTTTCAATATAGAGCGGCGAACGAGTATCGTCCTCGATCTTTGCCCGCAGATTTTTTACATGCAAGTCGATGGTTCTTTCATATCCTTCGTAACGGACTCCTTGAATGATGTCCAGCAAATCGAGACGGGAAAAGACTCGTCCCGGCGCGGACATGAGAGCGGCCAGCAGATCGAACTCGGAGGGAGTCAAATTGACATATTTTTTACCAACCGAAACGGTGCGCATCTCGCGGTCAAGCGTGACGTCGGACGCGGTCAATATTTTGGCGTGCGGTTCAACTTGTCCGGCGCGGCGCAGGATGGCGCGTACGCGTGCCATCAACGCGCGCGGCCGGAAAGGTTTGGTGACATAGTCGTCTGCGCCAAGTTCCAGGCCGATGACCTGTTCCTCCTCTTCCACGCGCGCGGTCAGCACGATGATAGGCGTTTTACTTTCTCGCCGGTAGATTTCCATGAACTCATAACCGTCCATCTCCGGCATCATAATATCGAGAATGATCAAATCGGGTTTTTCTTTGCGGGCGACCGATAAGGCTTCCTTTCCAGTGTAGGCAGTAACGACGCGATAGCCCTCTTGCGATAGATAGCTCTCAACAAGAAAGACGAGGCGCTTTTCATCGTCAACTACCATAATGGTTTGTGTCACTGGTCATCCTCTTTAATGCTTTCGAGTATATCAACAACTCTGTTTTGTAAGTTGAAAAAAGAATTGTGGACCTCTTCATGCCGCTATACAGGAATATAGCGGCATGAAGATTGAATCTATGGCGTTGGGGTTGCCGCCAATGTTATTGCCGGAGTGTCTGTTGAAATTGCTGCCGGGGTATCTGTCGAGGTCACTGCCGGTGTTGAAGTCAACCCACCGGGTACCTTGGACTGTAAGAGCTTGATTAATGCATTAAGCAAGCCCGAAGGAAGACGATTGCTGAATCCGCCACCTTGTGCCCGACGAGCCTGGGCAGTCGCGATCTGGCTGGGATTCAGCTGTGTGCCACCTGCTCCGCCTCCCGGACCGCCACCACCTGGAAATCCACCCCCACCGCCGCGGAGACCACCGCCGCCACCTGCTCGTGGCGTGCGATCTGCCTGAGGGGTCCCGTTGAAACCGAATCCACCAGCTTGAACGATGCCTTGTTGTTGCATGAAGGTAAAAGCTTCCTGATTGGTTAAATTCATGGCGTTGATGGCGTTGATCTGGTCAGGGGTCATTGTGTCTTTGATCTGGTTAAACGTCGCAGTGACTTCCTGCTGGGCGCTGGATGTGCTGGTTTCCAATTGGCTGTATAGCTGCCACAAAGGGATGAGTTGCGCCGCTTCAGTTGCATTCACGGCCTGCGGCGTGCCCTCCAACTTGAATGTGCCAACGGCAAGCTGCAACTGCGGTGAGATCGGGCGGTTATTCCCCTGACCCTGACCTTGTCCGGTGCCAGCAGCGGTTTGTCCGCTTTGGCTGGCGCTGCTTGCACTATTCGTGCTTCCACAGGCTGTGACTACAAAAGCCAAAGTAAGCAGTAACGTGATGGGAAGAATTGTTTTTTTCATTTTTTCCTTTTTTATAAATGGGGTTTGAGTACCGAATATTATTCGAATCGAAGGGCCTCGATAGGATCCAATTGAGCGGCTTTGCTGGCCGGGTAATAGCCAAAGAAAATGCCCACAATCGCGGATGAGCCAAATGCCAATAAGGCTGAGCTGGGCACAATGACTGTTCGCATACCGCTGACTGAGCCAAATATCACCGAGCCGCCCACTCCGACGAACAATCCGATCAGGCCTCCTATTGCGCTCAACAACAAGGCCTCCATCAGGAACTGGACGCGAATATCATCGCTGGTGGCGCCGATGGACTGGCGAATACCAATTTCACGGGTTCGCTCTGTAACACTGACCAGCATGATGTTCATGATGCCAATACCGCCTACGAGCAACGATACGCCTGCCACCCAGGCTAATAGGGACCGGAAGGCGGCCGTGGTTGATTCCTGCGTGCTGATGATATCCTGTTGGGTAGTGATCGAAAAATCCGGATTGGCGGCTGTCACATTGTGACGTTTGTAGAGCAGGAGTTGGATTTGCAAAATAACATCATCCAGCTTTGCCTTGGGATCCACTTGTACATAGATCTGCCTAACATTATCTCCGCGGAAACGTGCAAATTCGGAAGGTGTGAACTTTTGGAACACGACCGTGATGGGCAGATACAGGCGCGAATCATAATCCACGCCGCCCACGGCTCCCTTGGGACCAAACACACCAATCACGATCAGTTGGAAGTTCCCGACGTTAACATACTGGCCGACAGGGTCGGTCGTCCCGAAGAGTTGCTGGGCAAGGCTGGAACCAAGCACAACCACATTCTGTTTTAGGTCGACCGCATTTTGAGTAAAGAAGGAACCATTCGTGATTTTCATATCCCGAACCGAGGGGAAGTCGGGGGTGGTGCCCAGAATGCTGATACTTGCCAATGTCACGCCGTTGGCCTTGACTGTTTGTGTTGAGCCTTGTTCAACTGTGACACCTGTGACGCCGACTACCTGTTGATCTATAGCGGCTGCATCAGGAAAGACCAGGCCGCCACGATTGTTGGAGGTAAAACTCTGAGCTCCGCCTCGATTGAAGGCAGGTGTGATGAAAACTAGGTTAGAACCCAGGCTGGTGATCTGGTCACTGATTGTCGCTTCAGTACCCGCACTGATCGAAATGACCATGATCACAGCTGCGACACCAATAATGATTCCCAACATCGTTAACAGGGAACGGATCTTGTTTTTGGTGATCGCTTCCCAGGAAATCCTGATGACCTCAGATATTTTCATTTTGGCCTTCCATATCTATAAACTCTTTCCGTTATTATGCGTGACCAACTTGACTTCACCATCGCTTAGTTCAATGGTGCGCTCCGTCTGAGCCGCAATTTTAGGGTCATGAGTCACTATAATGATGGTTGCTCCCTGCTGATGGATTTCTTTGAATAGATCCAATATATCTGCCCCGGAGCGGCTATCGAGATTGCCGGTCGGTTCATCCCCAATGATCATGACAGGATTGTTGATAAGCGCGCGCGCAACTGCCACTCGTTGCTGTTGTCCGCCGGATAGTTCCTGAGGCATATGATTAATTCGTTCTCCCAGGCCGACTTTCTTAAGCATCTGTAATGCCAGATTTTCTCTATCCTCCGCTGTCTGGGTATCCAGACGATCATACATAAGCGGCAGCATGACATTACGCAGCGCGGTAGTGCGTGAGAGCAGATTGTAGGCTTGAAAAACAAATCCGATTTTCTTATTACGAATAACGGCTAATTGTTTGTTATCCAGGTTGCTGACATTCTGCCCGTCCAGGAAATATTTCCCTTCCGTAGGCCGTGATAAACAACCCAGGATGTGCATCAAGGTGCTCTTCCCGGAGCCGGATGGGCCGATGATCGCAACAAACTCACCGACCTCGATCTGGATGCTGACACCATTGAGCGCGGCGACGGTTGCGTCGCCCATCCCGTAGATTTTTTTTAGATCAACGGTTTCGATAATTGCTTGCGTGCTCATATTATTTTGTTCCTACGATTCCCGTACTGACGATATCACCGGGCTGAAGGCCGGATTTGATCTCCGCATTCACAGGATCCTGCAGGCCTACGGTGACGTCCGTCAAGGTCAATTGTCCATTCTTGACCACAAATACAGCGTATTGCCCGGGGGTTGTTTCATGCAAGGCAGCCACAGGCGCCAGAACAGCATTTTGTGCATCCCCTGCAATGACATTCACTGCGGCGCTCATGCCGAGCAGAAGGTTTGTAGATGTGGGATCAAGCTGCACCATACCGCTCACGGCAGATTGACCCGAGGATGTGACCAGGGCCGGGCTGACCTGCACGACTTTGCCTTTCAAGGTCAGGTTGGGCAAGGCGTCGAATATAACATCCGCAGCATTTCCGACCTGGAACATGGCAAAGCTGGATTGATCAATATAGGTTTGCACATAAAGTGTGCTCATATCAGCAACTGTGATGATGGCTGTGCTTCCGACAGAATCACCGAGTTGAGCGCTGACGGTCGTGACAATTCCAGAAAATGGGGCGTAGAGTTGTGTCGCATTAAATGTGTCTTGCGCAGATTGTAAAGTAAGCTTGGCTTGCTCGAAGGTGCTCAAATTGATGCCAGTGGCGTTATCAGGCACTGCAACGCCGGTGAGCGCATCAACGTACCATTGAGCTTCCTGTACGGAGGCTAATGCGGCAGCGTAGGCAGCCTTTGCCCCGGCAATATCTGCATCGGTCGGGGCATTAACGCTTTGGGGGCTTGTCCGTGTTGCTGGAGCAGTAAAGGTATTCGGGACATAGTTGGCTTCATACCAAAGTTGATCGCCCGAAAGAGCATTTTGCTCGCTTTTCAGCTTTGTTGCAGCGGCATCAATTGCCTTTTGCTGATCGCTGGTCGGCGGGTTGTTGGCAGCTGACTTGGCCTGATCCAAGGCCTGTTGGGCGGCGGCTATTTGCTGTTCATCATAAAAAACCTGCGGGCTTATTAAATATATTAATTGATTCTTTGTACTATACACGGTCTTGTTGGCAGTT
>JAJYOH010000321.1 GCA_021796315.1 Chloroflexota bacterium | reverse complement strand
AGTGAAAAGGAATGTAAGGAGTAAAAAGGCATCGGATAGATGAGCAGCAAAATAACGACGCGCTTGAGCGGCAATTTGGAATTTTGCTTGTCGAATCAGAGCGATCGCCAAGTTATTGATGGAAGCCATGATATGGCCAGTGTGACCTATGGTCATGCGAGTGGCAGCTTCATGGAAGGTAACATCGCGGCGACCGTGCAATCCGGTTTCGATGCCCCAATGAGCTCGACGCGCATTTAGAATATGCGACGGTGTGGAATGGGTTCGATCCAAACTGGTGATTCCGAATTCGGTTTCGCAAGAGGTGTGATAGCAACGACCTGAACGAAACCATTGAAAGTGTCGTTCAAGCCGATAGACTTGAGATAGTCCCGGCCAAGTGGAATAGGCATTCAGCCCAGTTGAGAGCAGGGTTTATTTTGCAGCCTGCTCTCAAAGATCATTATGTCACCTGGAAGATTCCATTGGCGATCTTCGCTTACGATGAACTGATGGCGCGCGACAAAGTCAATCTCGAAATCTTCTGGCTGAGAGATGATGCACTGGAAGATTCAGCAAATTTGCCTGAACCGGATGTGTTAGCTTCTGAGATCGCAGAAGATTTGCGGTTTGCGCTGAGTCAATCTGAAGAGATCGCGGAAGAGCCGGATGAGGAGTCCAAAAAGTAAATCGATTTGAAGAAGGATTGATAAATCCGGAAGGGCTTGATTATCGCGTTGACGCGGATCTCGCGGACTTTTGTACACGCCGGATGGACGAGATGGGAGCTTAATCAAAAACATGACTTGAACCTGATCGAACAACGACAGATTGGGTAGCGCAGCTCCATCTTCATCGCTATAATGTCAAGTGATTGCGGAATAAGGAGGCCTTATGTCTTTCACTAAGCGTTTTATTTCCCTGTTTGTGCTCATGTTTACTTTACTGGCTTGTAGCTTGCCTTCGGCAGTCACGGAAACGCCTGCCCCGCCGCCAAGCCCGACCTCCACATTGCCTAGCGTGACCGCGGCGGTGGAGACCCCGCCGACGGATACGCCCATACCTGGTGAGCCTCCCACTTCGACGGCAGTGTCGCCTAGCGGGACGCCGATCGTCCATCTGCCTGCGGGCCAAGACATCAAGATCACGTTCATCAAAATGTTGGACGCTGCTAATGGTTGGGGGGTTGGCGGCCTAGATGGAAACAGTGATCATGTCTTCAGCACAGCGGATGGCGGCCAGACTTGGAAGGATCTGACTCCACCCGAGCCGGCTCCTACCGATCCGCAGACGCACAAGAAAGCGATCGGCTTTTTCATGGACATTCAACGGGCCTGGGTGGCTTTCTCCGGCCCGGACATTGCGGCGCCCAGCCAGGCTTGGATCTGGTATACAACCGATGGCGGCGCGACCTGGCAGCACAGCAGTCTGATAGAACCAGCCCTGTACAGCGAGGCTTATGTCCCATCAGACCTATCATTTGTGGACGCCCAGCATGGCTGGATGATCGTTCATGTGGGCGTCGGAATGAATCACGATTACTTTGTCTTGCTAGCCACCACCGATGGCGGTGCAACGTGGCAAACGCTAATTTCACCAAATAACGATGAGAGCAGAACTCAGGGTGGCTCCAAGAGCGGGTTGGTTTTCGTCACACATCAGGATGGCTGGATGACGGTGAACTATCATGGGGTGGTTGCCGTTCCTTATTTCTTCAAGACGCAGGATGGCGGCCTTACCTGGCAGAGCATCAATCTGCCGGCTCCGCCTTCCTTGCCCGATCTGTTCGACCAGAACCAGGGCTATTGCGATATGACCCCGCCGATATTTCTGACGCAAAACAATGTGGACTTGGTGTTGGATTGCACCCTGTACACGAACGACACTTCAACCAAAAAGAGTTTCCTGTATGAGACACCAGATGCAGGCGTTTCGTGGAGTGTCTATGATTATCCCGGAGGACCACTGCAATTTGTCGGTCCATCAACGGCGTTTGCTTTGGGACGCGATATCCAGCGTTCGGACGATGCTGGGCACACTTGGTCGCCTGTCCGAACCGTCAACTGGGACGGTCAGTTCAGCTTTGTTGATGCCAGCACGGCTTGGGCGGTTGCCACCGATAGCGGGCAGATCGCGCTGGTCAAGACTTCCAATGGCGGCTCTTCCTGGCAAGAGATCAAGCCAAAGGTTGCGCCATAGGCTTTCCAAATTATGTGACCAGATCTATCGTGGACCATGGCACTATGAACCACCAGTAGAATCGGACCCAATGGTCATCGAATCAGCTAAAGGAATCTAACGCCAAATCCTGTAACATAGCGGATTGATGCTCAGGTGAAAGGAGTGAGTTAATATCTTTAAATTCACTGGTCTTTCCAAGCAGTTTGCCAAACATTGTAACTATTTCCGGATCAAAATGTTTTCCAGATTGACAGTGCAGATAAGTAATTGCCCGATCTTTACTCCAAGCCGCACGATACGGACGATCCGAAAGTAATGCATCCCACACATCCACAATAGCGAATAGGCGCGCCACGAATGGGATTTGAGTGTCTCTTAGGCCCCTCGGATATCCGCTTCCATCCCATTTCTCGTGATGACAATAAGGAATATCCAGAACCGAGTGAAGATACGGCACTGGGCACAAAAGTTCATAGGCATAGACTGGATGCATTTGAACAATGGCACGTTCCTCATTCGTCAATGGGTCGTTTTTATGTAAAATAGCATCAGGGATTCCGATCTTTCCAATGTCATGAAGCTGAGATCCCCAGCGAATATAGTCTAACTGTTTTTGGGGCATATTCCACAAATGTGCAAAGCTAAGTGCCATGGCAGTGACACGGTGTGTATGTTCTTTTGTTCCCAAATCTCTAAGGGCAAGGATTCGAACCAGGCTTTGAATCTGCATTTCAACAATCTTCTCTTCTCTCAAATTATTTTCTCCGCAAACAAAAATTTTTGACACGGTACCTGTCATTCATTATGTCAATCGAGGAGAGCGACTGTGCATAAATGAGAGATGCGTCTGGCACAACAGGAAAGAATGAATCTTCATTATGATACAGATTGCCTTGATACGAAACGAGCCGCACAGCAGCGCGTTTGAAGTTCAGCCAATAGTTTTTCCTTAACTTGTTCCATTACTGTTTCCTGTTTTCCGTCTCAGGTTCAGACCACTGAAAGACCTCGTAATCCCTTGTTGTTGATTCGAAGGCGAGCAGGAGCTTTCCTTTCGCCTGGGAATGAATAGCAGCCTCGATGCCTAAACTTGCGAACTTCTCCAGGGACTCTTGGGATTCCCAAATAGAGAGGAAAAGGAAATTCACCAATTGCTCGTTAACCTCCCGGCAAAGATACACGCCTAAATTGCCATCAATGTTCTGATAGTATGGAAGGACTTGTTCATTCAAAAATCTTTGACATTGGTTGACATTCGAGGCTAGGGCGATCCCTTGCCAGATTTGAACGATCACGGGTTTTCCCTTTCACTCAAATCTCAGATTCAAGCAAGATGAATGTCGGCCCATAAAAGTATGAGGAGCCGGTTTGGCATTTCGTTCAGCAATAAAATCATATAATCATTCTATGCCAGGGTGGATTTTGGTTGGGGTCACTTTCTGCCCCCAAAAATGCCCCAATGAAAGTGAAAATTCCCCGTACCGCTGTAATCTTCTACTGGCACAGATTTTCTCGCTGGATTTCTGTTTTCTCATGGTTTCCAGACTGCAAATGACTTGGCTTGACTTCTGGCGGATGCAGGTTGAGTCGCATATAATAATTACTTCACCTATTTTGGCTTGTCCATCACGATAGAACGAAATGGAAACCGAAGTTTCATTTGGTATCTGGCTTCAAAAGCGCCGCAAAGCGCTCGATTTTACGCGCGAAGAACTTGCCCCGAAAATCGGATGCTCGGTATCGGCCTTGCGTAAAATCGAATCAGACGAGCGCCGGCCTTCCAAGCAGCTTGCCGAACTGCTATCAAATGCGTTGGACATTCCTGTGGATGAGCGGCCAATATTTATCAGAGTTGCACGCGGGGAACTTTCTCTTGAGCGATTGAACGTTCCGCATCCATCCTCGACCGTCAAATTGCTTCAACCTCCCCAACCTTTTGCCAAGTCCATACCAATTCCGCCAACCCCGCTTATCGGGCGCGAGATCGAACTCACCGCCATCCAGAAAATGCTGGATGATTCCCAATGTCGCCTGATCACGCTGACAGGTCTGGGTGGAAGTGGAAAGACGCGCCTGGCAATTGAAATCGCGATGAAACAAAGCGATCATACGGCATTCGTCCCGCTTGCCGGTGTTAATTCATCATCCCTCATGGTTCCAGCCATCGCAGATGCGTTGGAATTTTCATTCCATGGGAACGCCGATCCAAAGATCCAACTGGTAGATTATTTGCGCGAAAAGCAAATCCTGTTGGTGCTGGACAATATGGAACACTTGCTTGATGGCGCTGATCTGATCGTGCAGATTTTGCAGTCTGCGCCGCACCTGAAAATGATTTGCACATCTCGTGAGCCGTTCAATGTGCGCGGCGAATGGATCTTTGAAGTTGGAGGATTGAATTATCCAAAAGGGGATGAGGCGGAAAAGCTGGAGAGTTACAGTGCCAATATCTTATTTTTGCAATGCGCCCAGCGCGTAGTGTCAGGGTTTAGCTTGACCAATGAAAACCTGCCGATGTTGACTCGAATTTGTGCATTGGTCGAAGGAATGCCACTGGCAATCGAACTTGCCGCCGCCTGGGTGCGAACTTTGTCGTGCCGTGAGATCGCCCAGGAAATCGAACGCGACTTGGATATTCTGACCACATCCGCACGCGGCATACCGGAGCGTCATCGCTCGATGCAAGCCGTGTTCGACCATTCATGGGATCTCCTCTCGGAAGATGAACGCCGCGCGCTTAGGCGGCTCTCGGTGTTTCGCGGTGGTTTTACGCGTGAGGCGGCAGAAGGCGTTGTGGAAACATCGCTGTCAGTTTTGTCCTCTCTTGTTTCAAAGTCACTCGTCCGCTTCGCAGGAGCGGGGCGTTATGATCTGCATGAACTCATCCGCCAATACGCCGAAGCGCATCTCGCGATTGATCCTGATGAATTTGCGGCTGTCAGAGACCGTCATTTTGCATTCTATCTTGAGATGGCAGAGGCTGCTGATTCGCAACTGAGAGGATCAAGGCAGTTGGAATGGCTGAGCCGACTAGAACAGGAACACGACAATTTACGCGCCGCTTTGGAATGGTCGCTCAAAGAGCATAATGAAGAGCCAAATGAGTGCGGTCATTCGGCATTGCGACTGGCGGGTGCGCTACGTTGGTTTTGGCAAATCCGCGGCCACTTTCACGAAGGATGCAATTGGCTGAAAAAAGCGCTGGATCATAGCCAGTCGGAGTTTGGAAAAGTTTCATCATCGTCATATCTCCCTCTACATGAAAATCTGCAAGAGCAGGCCCGCGCCCTCGAAGGTTATGCCCTGCTAGCTAATTCGCTAGGTAACCACAGCGCTGCGCACACATTAGCCGAGGAGAGCCTGCGTATTTATCAGAGACTGGACGGCCAGCGCGGTATAGCCGATGTACTGATGATCTTAGGTCAAACGTTGCGCTGGCAGGGGAATATGATATTGAGTCATGCACGGCTGGAAGAGGCCCTGGCGCTTTATCGCGAGGTGGATGATCCGTGGAGTATCGCTCGAAGTTTATATCTCCTCGGAACGTATCTGGCAGATTTTGGAGGAGATACTGCGGGACGTGTGATGCTCGAGGAAAGTTCGGCAATCTTGGAGAGTCTGGGAGATAAATACATCCTCGTAAGCGTGTTGGTATCGCTTGGAATTATTGATCTCATCTCATGTAACTATTCCAAGGCTCAAGGTTTCTTCAATCAAAGTCTGATCCTCGCCCGAGAGATTCGAGATCCTTGGGAAATGGCAAATGCTCTCACAAATCTTGGCTGTATTTCGAGGATTCAAGGAGACTATGTAACTGCTAACTCTCACTTTGAAGAGGCATTCAGGACATATCAAGAAGGGGGACGCGGGGTATGGTGCGCCGACCCGCTTTGTGCTCTAGCTGAAAACGATATTGTTCAAGGTCATTTGGAAGCTGCTCGCATGCACCTACAGGAAGCTTCAGCCTATGTAGAGCAATCAGAAAATAGCTGGGTGCAAACCCTCCTAGGATATTTCCAGGGTTTGTTGGCATATTACGAGGGAGACATGGAGCGCTCTTCAACGTGGCTTGAAAAGGTGATGACGCTTGCAAAAGAAAGCCACTATAAACCTGATATAGCCCGTTCACTTGTGACGCTGGGGCATGTTATGCATGCAAGGGGCGAAACGGCACAGGCAACAGTGTTTTTCAATGAGGGTCTGGATTTGTTCTACAAGATGGATTCTAGTTTGGGCATCGCAATGGCATTGGAGGGATTGGCAGGATTAACATTATCTGACGACGTAAAATCTGCCGCTCGCCTTTTAGGAGCTGCTGAAGCAATCCGCACAACAATCAGCGCTCCTCTGCCGCCCGTTGATCGTCCCAGTTACGAGCGAAATGTTACTGCCATCCGCGCACAGCTCGGCAAAACTACGTTTAACAAAGAACGGGCGCGAGGACGAACAGAGCCTTGGGCTGCACTGGTCGAGGAAATATTGAAATATGCAGACTCCGCTCATCAGAGCAATTCCTAACAAGGACTTTTTATCGAGCGATTTGGTTATACTTTTTTTGCAATCAAAGAATAAAAATTAACGGGGGCATGTTTATCAAAATAACAATTGCCAATATTGGGGGCAAGATGCTTATCAGCGCTGATCAGTGATAGAACCCACAGTTCTCTTTTCCGAAAAATTGTGTCACTTTTTGTAACACCGAATTGCCCCCTATGACGTGGGTCAATACTGTTTAATGCAAGCACGAAGATGCCCCTTGCAAGGCAAGCCATCCATACTGAACTCCATACTATTTGTTTTCTAGTGG
>JAJYOH010000320.1 GCA_021796315.1 Chloroflexota bacterium | reverse complement strand
TATCCTCACCGATGAAACCTTTCATATAGGGTTCGCCTTCCTTACCCAATCGTGTGAAAGGCCATTTTAGAACTGAACGCCGGATAGCGCCGCAATTGCCTGCAATGATGGGCAGGCAATTGATCTCGGCCAAAGCCCGGCGCACGAACCCCGACCCGACATGATTTTGCAAACTTGCAAATTGTGTTAATGCGGTATCCATATTCGCTGGATGATCGTTGCCGCACACCGCCCCCACCTGTGCGCTGGTGAAACCAGCCAACATCTCGCGGATGGTAGAGTCGGTGAAGAGACCATCGGCATCCACAAAAAACAGGATCTCACCTTTTGCCAATTGGAAGCCGCGGTTCAATGCGGAGGCTTTCCCACTGTTGGTTTGTGTCATCACCTGCACCCGCGGCGGATTCTCAGACCGCCGCATGACTTCCAATGTCTGATCTGTCGAGCCATCGTCCACCAGGATAATCTCAAAGTTTGAATAGTCTGAGGACTGGATGGATTTAATACAATTGCCAATTCCTTTTTCTTCGTTATAAGCAGGGACGATTATGGATACCAGCGGCGATGGAGTATCGAATACTGGCGCAGGGCGCGGACGTAGCTCGAAGATAATAGCCAGGGGATAATATAAAAGCCCCAACGCCCCTATCGTGACGAGCATGAAAGTGACAACGTAAAAAAGGACTAACAAGATGTCCATATGAATCTGTTATAAGATAGTCGGAACAGCCTCGGGTGCTTCGGGCGTATTTCGGATATTGGCGCCAAGACGGGCATTGATCTCCAGCGCCACCGGCGCCCCATCCTTCCGGCGGGAGGGGTGAAATGATTCAGTGTTGGCGGCCTCACAAATCCCCAAGAATACGAATGCAGGATGCCGATATGGTTCATTCCGCATGGATTGTTGTTATCCTTTCTTTCCATCTCTCGACATAGGTTTTCCGGAGATTACCCCAGTCCGCTCGAATTTATTCCATTTCGCATCTGTTCCCCACAGCTCGAGAATGATGGCCCAGATGGTGATCACATCCATCATCAGGGAATAAGGCACCCACAGGGGGATAACGTAGAAGTATTTCAAATCCTCCCAGGCCCTGTCGAGAATGATGGAAAAAAACACCGTGAACAACGCCCCGCCCAAACCAAGCCAAAGAATGAGGCTGAGTATTCCCAATTGAATGGGACTTAAGCCTGCGACTACCAGTAAGATCAATAGGTAGATGATCAACAATTGGAGGATAGGACTGATCACCATATTAAAGAAATTGATCGGCAGATACAAGCCCAGTCTGCCATATTTGAAATTAAAGAACATATCGCGGTGGAGTCTGACCGTTTGAAGCAGCCCGCGCGCCCAACGAACCCTTTGTTTCCAAAGCATTGTAATCATCGAAGGTACCTCAGCGCGCACAATGGCCCGCGGCGCAAAGTTCACCTGGTACCCGGCGCGGTGGATACGCCAGGTCAGTTCCAGGTCTTCGCCGATAAAGCCCTTAACAAAGGGCTCGGCTTCGCCGCCTAATCGCGTAAAAGGCCACGTTAGAACTGAACGTCGGAAAGCGCCGCAATTCCCCGATACGATCGGCAGGCAATTGATCTCGGCCAAAGCCCGGCGCACGAACCCCGTCCCGACATGATTTTGCAAACTTTGCAATTTTGTGAGTGGTCTATCCATATTCGCTGGATGATCATTGCCGCACACCGCCCCCACCTTTGCGCTGGTGAAACCAGCCAACATCTCACGGATGGTCGTGCGGGTGAAAAGACCATCGGCATCCACAAAAAACAGGATCTCACCTTTTGCCAATTGGAAGCCGCGGTTCAAGGCGGCGGCCTTCCCGCTATTGGTTTGTGTCATCACCTGTACCCGCGGCGGATTCTCAGACCGCCGCATGACCGTGAATGTCCGATCAGTTGAGCCATCGTCCACCAGGATGATCTCAAAGTTTGGATAGTCTGAGGACTGGATGGATTTAATACAATTGCCGATTACTTTTTCTTCGTTATAAGCCGGGACGATTATGGATACCAGCGGCGTAGCAGTATCAAACACTGGCGCATGGCGCGGACGCAGCTCGAATAGTATCGCCAGAGGATAATACATAAGCGTCAAGGCCGCTACCGTGACGAGCATAAAAGTGACAACGTAAAAAAGGATTAATAAAATGCCCATATCAACCTGTTATAAAGTGGTCAGAACAGCCTCTAATACTTCGGGCGCGTGCCGGATGTTGGCGCCAAAACGAGCATTGATCTCCAGCGCCACCGGCGCCCCATCCTTCCGGCGGCGGATGTCAATATCTAATGGGCCGAGCAGGCCAACCGTCCGGGCGGTGGCAGCGGCTAATTCGGCCACGTCTGGCGCGTCTACGCACTTGACCTGTTTGGCATTACCGACAATTCCCTCCTTCAGTTCCGTTTTTTCCAAAACGACAACCACTGCCTGGCCGTCCCGGCCCAGGCAAACGTTGGGGGCATAGTCCGTCCCCGCAGCGAATTCTTGCAGGATGTAATGGTCATTCAGGCGGGTAACTGCCGGCCAGTCTTGTTCGGAATGCAAAATCACTTCCCTTCCGCCGCGGCCCACCCGCGGTTTGCTAATGCAAGGCCAGCCGAGATTGCGGGCCACTTCTTCAAGAGAATGCACCTGAGATGGCAATGCGAAGCGGGGGACGGCTACCCCATTGCTAGACAGGGCTGCCGCGGTTAAATACTTATCGTTGGCAGTGTTTACCGCGTCGGCGGGCGAAACCAGGACCCGGAAACTGTCCTGCCATTTCCAGTCGTTGGCAAAGACCGGTAGTTCCTCGCTGACGGTTGGGATGATTAGATCAACCTGCTCACGCGCCGCGATGGCATGAATGGTGGATAAAAAATCCGGGGCGCCGGCGGGAGGGACAGGATAGAACTCAATGCCCACAAGCGCTAACGCCCGCATATCGGTGCCCACCACACGGTGCTTGCGTTCCAGCAACATGGTTGCCACATTTTGCCCGGCTGGACCTCCTACACCGGTCACCAAAAAAGTACTCATAAACCATCTCTTATATTGCCGAAACCATGCGGGCCACCTCAAATCCTTCGGCAAAGTCACATTTGGCCTGCGCCCCGCGAAAGGCGAGCCGGCCGCGTACCACTTCGGGTTTCATATAAGGTTTTTTGCGCTGGCCCCAATGTTGACGAATGGACTCGATTTTTACATCCACGTATTTGTTAACGTCAATAAAATAAGTTGGGTGGAAATCCTGCGTAGCCGATGGACTTTCGTAGCAAAGGATGGTGGTACGGGAATGGCGAGCCGCTCGCAGGGTCGCTTCATAAACGGTTTGATGATCCTGGTGAATATCATGGATGGAATGAGTGAAGATAATGTCAGGCTGCACCTCTGTAATCATTTCCTCGATTGCTCTAATGATCTTTACAACATCTTTTGAAAGATAAGTATCGCTAAAATCCAGCACCAGTACATTATCCAGACCCAGGAACCCGGCGCTGCGCCCCGCTTCGATGGGCCTTGTATCGCCGCTTCCGCCTTTTTCGCCGCGGGTCATCACCATCCCGGAGATGAAATAGCCTGCGTCACGCATTTTTGCAAGCGCCGCCCCGGCGGAAATTTCAATATCATCGGGGTGGGCGCCGATTGCGAGCACGCGGCCGATCCGTTTAGTGGGCCGGATGACCATCTTGCTGGCAAAAAGCATCAGGATCAACACGCTTTGCACCAGAATTCCAGAGAACTGGGCGATATTATCAATATCAGGCGGCACAAAAAACGATACTCGATCTCCATAAAATAGGTCTATCAGGTGGAACAAATTAAGGAATGCAAATAAAAGGCTGATTATGATAACAATGTAAAAAAATACAGGTGAATTTTGTGTAGTTAGATAAAGGTCCCTTTTACGGTCAAATGCATAAACTGTTACGCCAATAAAAGACAGTGTTGTAATAATGTAGCCAATCAGTGAGATGTCCATATGCGGCTTCGCTTTTTATTCCGTTCCTGAGAAACAGTATGTTCCATGTGTACGTGCAAAGTTGGTACATTATAACAAACATTACCACCAGCGGTAGTCAATCAATAATGATGTTGAGGAGGGTGGGCGTCGGTCTTTTGGAAAACCACTACCAAAATTTTGACGCCGGCCCCCAGTTCGCCACGTTCCTGCTTTTTTCGGCTTTGCTTGTGCCCTTAACCATAAATAGACCTCCTGTTAGTTTGTGCTTTTCACACAAACTTTACCAGAAGGTCTATTCCTTTTGTACCCACCCCGTTTCTAAATTTCGGGGTTAATCATGTCTGTATTCAACAAGATCGATTCAAGACTCTATCTTTGAGCGTTATTTTGCGGCGCCGCCGGACGAGTCGGCGCGTTGTTCGGCGGGGCAACTGGGTGTGGTTGTGGAACAACCGGGCGTGGCCGCGGAGCTGGTTTTCTCTCAGGGAAAAGCCCCGCAATAATCCTATACAAAGTAAGAAAAACCAAGCTCCCGCCCAGGGACCAATATACTGTCTGGGCCCAGGGCAACGAGGTATCGGTGCCACTGGCCAAGCCGTGGAAAAGAGCAGTCATGAATGTAAAAAAGCTTGCGAAGTGAATAAATCGCCACGTCTTCGGCCCGATAAACTGACGCACATAAAAACTGGCCGACAGGATCGCCCAAACATAGAATCCGATCTGACCCAGCCCCACCCAAACTGGGCGATAACTCGCGGCAGCAAATGGAACAAGGATTTCAGCCAGTTTAAAGTTGATATAATGATCGCCCATCAAAATCAAGGCATGAAAGACTGCAAAGGCCAAACCAAGCAAGCTGACGTATTCGTGAATTGCAAAAGCTGCAGGTGCCCCCAGCCACGAACGAGCCATCTTATTTGTGATCAGCAAACCCAGCAGCATGGAAACCCAAAGTAATCCAAGCGAGACAAACGCCGCCCCCCGAGAAAGATACCAGTATGCCTTTGGATCGGGACCAACCAATGTCTGCGCCAAATTCGGCACCCAGCTAGGCAGGAGCAATAATGCGCCTAAAGTACCCACGCCAACTGCAAACAGAAAACCAATTAGAGACGCAGTGCTAAGTGATGACTCGTTATAATCCATTTCGTTCGTTTGATTGGCAGCCACAATAATTCCTTTCCAAATAATGTCTACGAAAAATAATCTTTATAATTCGAAGTGTAGAGCCGTTCCCCATTTTCAAGGATCAATAACCCAGACAACGAAGGCTCGCTATTCAAGCGATCCAAACCGGCTCGGCTTCCAGAAATCACAACCATCTTAGCAATTGCTTCCGCTTCCATGACTGTTGAAGCGATCACTGTAGCGGTCAAAACATCGGTCTCTGCAGGCAGGCCGGTGCGAGGATCGATGATATGATGCTGAGGCAGCCCGCCACGCGTCCAGCGGCGATAATCCTTGCCGGATGTGGCAACGCCGCCTTTCCCAACATACAGCATGCCTTTATATTCTCCAGGCCGAAACGGATCAACTATATCGAGCGACCATCGCTCGCCATCCGCCTGCAAGCCGCTGACGGCGACATCGCCTCCCGCATTGACCAGGGCCGGGCCGGCCGCCTTCAGCCGTTCCATCGCCTGATGCGCCGCCCACCCTTTTGCCACGCCGCCAAAATCAAGATGCGTTCCGCGCGGTAGACAAATCGAGCGAGTCGCCGAGTCAATTGTTATTTCAGCTAACAAAACTGGCGCCACTGCATCGTCGTCCAGAATGAAGTGGGGGCCGCTCAAGATACTGTCAAAACTTCGATCGTATCCAGCATGGAGAAGCGCATCGTACACTAACGGGTTGATCAATCCACCTGTAATGCGATCTGCTTCCAGCGAAGCCTGATAGACATCCCACAATGTTTGACTGACCGGAACCATGCGGCCATCATTGATATTAAGCTGGCACAATTCACTATCAGACCGGAAACGGCTCAACGTTTGTTCCCAATCTTCGAACCAAAGAGGGACATCTTGCAAGGCCAGTGGCGGAGGGTCAACATCCGCCACGGCCAACATACGACATCCCATTGCACGGAATTGAAGGCGGTGCATCATAGGCTAGGAAGAGCCCGTGCCTCCACCGCTACCTCCGCCCCCTCCGCCGCTATTAGCAGGTGCGCCGCCACCTCCGCCCCCTCCGCCGCCATTAACTACAACGACCCTTTGTTGAGGCGCGGCTCCGCCGAGCAATAATTTTTGTCCGGGAGCCAGCTGAGGTTGGGTAACAACAGTAGTGGTAGTCTCAGGCTGGGGAGGAACGATTACCTCCCCAGTAACACTCGCGTTCTTTTTTTGCGGTCCTGAAAACAAGCTCCAAAGACCTAATGTGATAGCGATGGCTATCGAGGAGATGATCATTTGGATATCGGACCAGCTCTTGGGTCCCGATTTATTTTGCATATCGGCCTCCAAAGCGACTAATCGTCGCCGCCCTCACCATAATCACCGCCGCCATCATGATGATCATCACCGCCGCCGCCAGCAGGAGGAGCAGCATTACCCCCGCCACCGCCTCCCCCACCATTGGCATAAACGGTAATAGGCGCGGGAGGAGGCGTGGCTTTAAGTACTTGACCATCCAGGCCGACATATACTATATCGCCTGAACTAAAGGTGACCTTATAAGCTTGTACGCCATTCAAGTATTTCTGCATACTCTTCGAGTCGGCCAATTCGATCGAATATAGATCGGTACGTTTTATGTATTGAGATGCGATTGTTTCCGCATCCTGGACATTGACAACGCTGGCAGTGGGTGTCACTGCAACCGACAATGCAACAGGTTGAGTGGTCAAAGGTGGTTGGGATTGCAACTTTAAACCGGAAATTCCATTGTAAGCTGAGACTACCCCAGCCAGCATTGCCAACACGAACGCCGTTAGCGCCGCCGAAATGAACATGGTATTTTTTCGCATGAGACTCTCCTTTTGACTAGCTTTCTAATGCTAAATCCTTTTATACAGTTATCAAGTCGCAAAAAGCACCAAAAAG
>JAJYOH010000319.1 GCA_021796315.1 Chloroflexota bacterium | reverse complement strand
AATTTGCAGGAAGCCATCAAGGATGCGGCATGGAAACAGATCGCCAGGGAAGGCGCGCCGGCGCTCTCCCTGCGGGCGATCGCGCGCAAGCTCAAGATCACCGCGCCCGCCATCTACAACTATTTCTCCGACCGCGATGCGTTGGTGACGGCGCTCATCATTGACGCTTACACCTCATTCGGCGATTCACAACTCGCGGCGCGTGATGAAGTCCCGCCGGATGATGTTGTTGGACGAATGACTGCGATTGGTTTGGCATATCGCCAATGGGCGCATACATACCCACAACGATACCAGTTGATCTTCGGTACCCCCATCCCGGGTTATAAAGCACCGCTCATGGAAGTACTGCCGTCCGCGGCACGCTCGTTGAGCATTCTCGTCAGCGTCGTGGAGCAATTACGCCTCGCGGGAAGATTGAATATCAAATCCTTTCCAAAGGTCCAGGAAGAATTCAAAGCGGGGTTTGAGATGTGGAAGAAATATGGCGGTGAGGCAGATATCATTTCATTGTCCATTGCCATGCTCATCTGGGCGCGCGTTCACGGGATCGTGTCGCTCGAAATCGCAGGGAATCTGCCACCCTTCGGCACAAGTGGAGATGACTTATATCTGTATGAGATGAATTCCATTACACAGCAATTTATCAGAGGATGAAGAAGACATGGACATAAAGTCCCTTTCTTATTATCTGCTAAATTGCGGATGGCTGCTCCTGCCCATCATGCTTTGGAACATGGCCTTTACCAGTAAACTGCCTCGGACGTTCTCAACGGAATTCTTCGAGAAAGACATTTCAGCCTTCACCGCAAATGGGGAGAACTTTTTCAGACTCATGGTTTTCATTCTGCCGCTGTTGATGCCTTTACGGATTATTACGCAAAGTCAAAAGATCGGCCCATGGCTTTACGGGGCGGGAAGTTTGATCTACTTTTTATCCTGGGTAATGCTGATCCGTTTTCCACAAGGCAATTGGAGCAGGAGTATTCTGGGTTTTTTAGCTCCGACATATACTCCGCTCATCTTTCTGGCTGGTATTGGTTTGATGGGAAGTTCACTCTATTTCCCTTCGCTTTACAAAGCATGGATGTTTATAGTCATCGCGGCCATATTCGTCGGCTTCCATGTCTCACACACCCTGCTCATTTATTCAAGAATCCCGTGAAAGGAATCCTATGAAGGCAATTATCCTCAATGGTTCCAACGAGAACGATGCTACCGGTCAGCGCGTCTACTCCGTGTTGCACCAGAAGCTGCAAGCGTGCGGCTGGGAAATTGAGCATGTGCAGTTGTACAAGAGCAGGATCGGCAACTGCGCAGGGGATTTCTTCTGCTGGGTCCGCAGCCCGGGACTCTGCAATGTGGACGATGACAACCGGCTCATCGCCAGATCTATTGCCAATTGCCAGTTGATGGTCTATCTCACTCCGATCACATTTGGCGGCTATTCATCCTCGCTAAAAAAAATGGTGGATCATCAAATTCAAAATGTCCTGCCGTTCTTTGCGAAGGTCAATGGCGAGACACATCACCAGCGGCGTTATCCCGCCTATCCGGATTTCCTGGCGGTCGGTTGGCTGAATCAACCCGATCCGCAAAGTGAAGCCATCTTCCGTCATCTCACCCACCGCAACGCCATCAATTTTTATGCGAAGAAAAGGGTCACGGGAGTGGTTGCAGCGAATCAGAATGAAAGCGAGATCCAGTCATCGGTGCAGAATTGGCTGGATGAGCTAAAAGCGGAACAAAGGATCGAATCAGCGGCATTGCCTGAAAGTCAGAGCCGAAGCATAGAACCAATTTCCATCAAACGCGCTGTATTGCTTGTGGGAAGTCCGTGCACGCGCAAAAGCACTTCCAATTCACTCGGCGGTTATCTCTTTGAACAATTGAGCAGGCACAACATTCAGACCGAGACCATCTATATTCACACCACCATCCGCTCGGCAGAAAGAACAAAAGTCATGTTGGATGCTCTTGACGCGGCCGATTTGGTTTTGCTGGCTTTCCCGTTATACGTGGATTCGCTTCCCGCGCCTGTCATCAACGCGCTCGAACGTATCGCCGCGCGTCACGCATCCCAAAGCGAAACCGGACCCCATCCATTATTTGCCGCAATTGCGAATTGTGGGTTCCCTGAGTCAGGCCACAACGCAACTGCATTAGCGATCTGTGAAAATTTTGCCCGGCTAAATCACTTCCAATGGGCAGGCTCGCTGGCCCTGGGCGCGGGCGAAGGAATGGTGCATGGCACGCCGTTGAATGAGCTGGATGGACGCGTCATCCCGTTGAAGAAGGCTCTTGATCTGGCCGCAGAATCGCTGGCCCAAGGCATGACCATTCCGCAAGAAGCTCAAGCACTATTGGCAAAGCCATTTACTCCGGCTTGGTTGTATCGCGCGATGGGAGTCTACGGCTGGGGGCAGCGAGCCAGGCAATATAACGCAGAAAATTTACTGAAGCGACAGCCGTATAAAATCACTGAATTTGGGAAGTAGGATGCCATGTCAGAACTTCATGTAATTTTTGGAGCGGGTCCGCTTGGAAAGTGGACGGCGCGCGAACTGGTCGGGATGGGCCAGCGTGTGCGGGTGATCAACCGTTCAGGCCAAGCAGACCGATTGCCGGAACAAGTCGAGATTGTGGCAGGCGACGCATACGATACGAATAAGAACATCAAGTTAACGAAAGGCGCAGTGGCAATTTACCAATGCGCACAACCACTTTATCAAGAATGGGCAGAGAAGTTCCCTCGCCTCCAGTCCGCGATCTTGCAGGCAGCGGAAACGAATAAAGCAAAGTTCATTATGGCCGACAATCTGTACATGTACGGCGGCATGCATGGACAGCCCATTCGTGAAGACATGCCTTACCAACCGCATACGAAGAAAGGAAAAATCCGCGCACAGATGGCGAACGCGGTGATGGACGCGCATCGTGCCGGAAAGATTCGCGCCGCCATCGGACGCGCCTCGAATTTCTTTGGCCCCGATGATCGTGCCTTTCTTACCGGTGTGGCGATCCGCTCTGCTGTACTTGGAAAAACCATCAATCTGCTTGGGCGCATGGATCAGCCGCATACTTTTTCGTACGCACCCGATTTTGGGAAATTGCTGGCGACCCTCGGCACGCGCGCAGATGCGCTCGGGCAAATCTGGTTCACGCCCAGTCCTGCGGCAGTCACGCAAAATGAATTGGTCAAGATCATGGAAGATGAACTTGGTCGCAAAGTCAAAGTGCTGGCGGCTGGCAAAGCCATAATGGGCATTCTTGGTTTGTTCGATCCGACAATTCGCGAGTCTGTTGAGATGCTGTATGAATGGAATCAACCCTTCATCATGGATTCGAGCAAAGCCGAGAAAGCATTTGGCTGGAAAGGCGCGACGTTACAACAAGCAATGAAAGAAACAGTTGCATGGTTGAAGGAAGATATTGAGAAGCAGAAAACAACTTTATTGGAGAAAAGGAATGTCAAAAATGTTCAATGGTCGTTACACAGCGAAAACAGATAAATCCACGGAACGTATGGCCGTCTACCGACATTAATCCTTATGAGTGAAATTCCTGTTTTTTGCCTGCACTTGCGCAGGTACAAGTGTGCAAGAATTTTCTGAACCACGAAGGACACACTCGCTTTGGGATGTCGAGACCTGCGGCCACATGCTGGCGCGGGCTATCTTGTGCTGCCGGATTCGTTCAGCGATTCGGATAGACTACTGCCGATTCTGGCAGGCGCCAAACGTCTGTGTCGAGACACTACCTAATCTCTCATGCCCGGCAACAGCACCCAAAATGGGGTGTTGACAATATAAATTGCTTCTTGCCTGTTTTGCTGCGAAGTTTCGCACTTTTCGGCGGCGCTATTTTAGGGGATGGTTATCGGGGTACCCATGGGGGGTTGCACCTCTATCTTCGTTGCACATCATTTCTGTTAATGTCCCACATTGTCAATAAAAAGGTCGGGATGCAACCGATAAGGCTGTATAAGAGGATACCGAAAATGGTTTGTCCGTTAGATTGAGGCCGAAGAGCACCGGAAAAAACCCCATGACTCGCATGGTGCTGCCTGGTCGCAGCCACGGGAAGAAGCGCTGCATAATCGTCATGTCGCGTGCGAAAATATTCAATAGACCCGCAGGAACACCAAGGCCAACCGGTATCATCAAATTCCCTCCTGCCCGCATGCTCAGCCAGAGTTGTATGGCGATCAGGAAAAAGGAAGCAAAATATGCAAGGAATATCATCAACGTAAATTGGAAAACGCCGTACAAGGTGGGGACGAAGTGCAAGCGTGGCGCAATCAGGGTCAGTAGTAGGCTGGAAATCATGGTTGCTGCAAAGAACAATAAATTACTCAAACCGATAAGCAAGGCTGCAAAAACGAATTTGATGAGTAGGATCGCTGTCCGAGGAACCGGCATACTAAAGATTTGTTTCCAGGCGTTCGAGGCATGCTCCTTGTTGAGCAGCAGGGCAACCTGCAGGACAATTGCTATGACGCCAACGAACATCAGCCATGTTTGCCCACCGTCGGAAATGTAACTGCTCCACGGTGTATTTCCCGGTTCAGGCTTCCAACTCCCGATGAAGTAGTGACAAAAAAGTAACGCGGGTATGAAGAACGGCCACCCATAACGTTTTTATACGTCGGATTCTGAGCGCTTCTGCCCAAAATAGATCAATGAGTTTCATTGGACCTCGTCAAATTCATGAAGATTTCTTCCAGCCCGCGTTTCTTCAAGCGTTGCCGTGGCGACACTTTCCAGGAAGGTCCGCCGGTGGACTTCGTGCTCGCTGAGAGACACCGACACGCCAAGGTCTCCCGTTTCCCTTGCGGCGTGACGCCCACTGATTTCAAATTCTTCGTGCCTACGTCTGATGAATATGAAGTTCAATCGCTCCATTCACTGCCGCAAATCTACTGCAATTGGAGTGACCGCTTCCTCGATCTTTTCCGCCGCTTCATCTTGCAAACGCGCCTTTGGATGTCCATAGATATCCGTTGCGACATTCCTTTTGGATTGACCTGAGTCAAAATCAGAATTCGACCGTGATGTGATGCTTGGTTTAATAAGCGGGTTTGTTCTATCAGGAGACATTGCTTTTCTGACAGTGGTTGCACAGTCGGGCCTTGCATTCATGCCGTTTTCTCGATTCAGTGCGATAATTACTCTTGCACAAACTGGCGGCGACAATCCATGAACTCGAATCCCTCGATCCTCCTGGTGGATGACGAAAGGGCCATCACTGACAACCTAGCGCCCTTTCTAAGCCGCTCCGGTTTCTCTGTGAACGTGGCTTCGGACGGCCAGGAAGCCCTTGAAAAGATCGCGTCCTTGAAGCCCGATCTGATTATCTTGGATATCCTGATGCCCAAGTTGGACGGCCGGGAGGTTTTGCGCCGGCTGCGCCAGGCTGGCAACTGGACCGCGATCATCCTGCTCACCCAGGTGGGAGAGTCGACCGAGCGCGCCATGGCACTTGAAGAGGGCGCGGACGATTACCTGAACAAGCCATTCGACCCTCATGAACTGGTGGCGCGCATCCGCTCGGTGTTGAGGCGCGCCCGCCCAGGCCAGCCTCCGCTCGCCGCGGCGACGCGCTTGGCATGCGGTGAACTGACCCTTGATCGGGCTTCGCGCCGCGTCCGGTTGGCAGGCCGTGAGCTGATGCTCACACCGAAGTCGGTGATGCTGCTCGAGTACCTGATGACCCACCCGGATGAACTGGTCTCACGGGAGCGCCTGCTGGACATCGTCTGGGGCTGGGATTACCCGGTGGGGACGCGCGCAGTGGATACTCGCATCGCAGAACTGCGCCGGGCATTGGAGGAGGATGCGGCCAATCCCAGCTACATTGAAACCATTCCGGGCCAAGGCTATCGATTCATAGGAAAGGTGGAAGCGCAACCATGAGAGTCTGGCGGTGGGTCATCGTACTGGCGCCCAGTGTGCTGGGAGTACTCGCGGCATGGTATTTGTTTCAATCCTATGACTTGGTGAACGATCATATTGTGTATCTGCGCGCCGATCTTGGAACGCTCGCACTCATTGGAGGTGTGGGTCTGAGCGGACTGGCAGCTCTTGGAATCCTCCTGCTCCGGAGGCAGGAACGTATCCGCAAGGAGGCGGCTGAAGCGGCGAATGAAGAGCGGAGACGCTTCCTGCGCCGGCTGGATCATGAGTTGAAGAATCCGCTTACTGCGATCCGCGCTGGACTGGTCAACTTGGCCGACTCATCCGACGGCGAGGCCCACAAGGCAGCGTTGCTCAGTGTGGAAGCTCAAACCCTGCGCCTCAGCCGCTTATCCGCAGATCTTCGCAAGCTGGCTGAACTAGAGGTACGCCTGGTTGAGCGTTCCACTGTGGACACATCTGCTCTCCTGCGCGAGGTTTTTAGCATGGCTCAGGAACAACCCGGCGCAGCCGAACGCGCCCTGAGCCTGAGCATTCCCAGCACCCCCTGGCCGCTTCCGAAGATTCAGGGCGATCCGGACCTGCTGCTCCTGGCAGTCCATAACCTGCTGGAGAACGCCCTGAAATTCAGCAAAAAGGGGGACACAATCGAACTGCGCGCCTTTGAAGATGGATCAGAGATCGTTATCGAAGTTGCCGACACGGGTCCAGGCATCCCCAAGGAGGAACAGCCGCACGTTTGGGAGGAGCTGTATCGCGGTGAGGTTGCGCAAAACGTCCCGGGCAGTGGGTTGGGGCTGGCGCTGGTTCGAGCCATTGCAGAACGCCATAACGGCCGCGTCAGCCTGCGCAGCCGTCTTGGACAAGGAACGATCTTCGCCCTGCATCTGCCAATCGCCTGAAGACACCAGGCCAACGACTGTCACAGATCAATAACATCCCATCCCGGAACCGTAACTGGTCCGTTACCCATTCGCGGCATTGAACCACTACAATCGCCCTAAATATACTTATCCCGGAGGTCCAATGAATACCCGCACTTTTGCTCTGTTACTTGTCGCGCTGGCCCTCGTCGCCTGTAATGAAACCTTCACAATTGGAATAGAAC
>JAJYOH010000318.1 GCA_021796315.1 Chloroflexota bacterium | reverse complement strand
CAAAAAAACACCAAAACAATTGGTCGCCAGTCCATAATGGGTATTCGCTTTTCTGTTTTTAAAGTTCTGTTCGATCACACATTCTTTCCGTTCTATTCGGCTACTCTAAAGTCAAGATATTATCAAGCGTTTGCTAATGATATTTTCCTGCCTGTTGCTAATCACGTGAAAATGGATTGGTAAGAATTCGTGTGTTGCTGTCATCGTGAATTTTGATCTTATTATAAGGAGATAGTCATGGCTGTAGTGAACGACAGAAATAAAACAATTATTGATGAGTTCCGAGCAAACGGCGGCAAAGTCGGTGGGCCATTCGGGGGCAGAACGCTACTTCTCTTGCACACAAAGGGAGCAAAGAGTGGGAAGGAACGTATCAATCCGGTCGCGTATATCAAAGATGGCGAAAGGTATGTCGTGATCGCATCCAAAGGCGGAGCGGATACGAATCCCGATTGGTATCATAATATCGTCGCTCATCCTGAACTTGCAGTTGAAGTTGGGACGGAAAAGTTTCAAGTCCGTGCGAACGTAACGGAAGAACCGGAGCGGACGCGCTTGTATAACAAAATGGTTGAGATGATGCCCGGCTTCGATGATTATCGGAAAAAGACCACGCGCAAGATTCCCGTCATTGTGCTGACGCGAGTGAAATAGGATCCACGTCAGCATAGTGTGACACACAAGCTGGATGACCACAAAATCAGGAATTGGCGTTTAAAAACAATTTTGCATAATATGCTGCCAGATTCTTGGCGTGATCTTCACTGGTAAATTCATATTTCCGGGCTACGCTGAAGAAACCGGGGGCGAGCATGGTGAACATGATGGAAGATAAAATCTGTGAAAGTAGGAGGCGCGTTTCGACCGGGTCCCTTTGTGGGTTCTCACGAGATACGCGCTTTACCAGTTCTTCGAACACTTTGATGATTGCCTGGGCGCTGAGCGAATCGTATTTCTTCTCGGTTATGGCTTTATACAGGTGGGCAGTGGAGATACCCGGAAAGTGCAAACCGCCTTCCAATAAGTAGTAAAAAACATTTTCCAGAACGTCCTCAAGTGATTGTTGGGCATCGCCAATCGCACTGGTTACGTCTTCCATCATATGATTGATTGTCATGGAAAGAGCCTCGCTTATCAGATCCTCCTTTGAGCGGAAATAATAATTGATGGATGCGATGTTGGTTCCAGCTTCGGTGGCGATTTTGCGAGTTGTCACTTTATCAATTCCATATTTTTCAATGCAAGTGACAACGGCCTCAAGGATCAATTGGCGCGGCGGAATTTTTTCTGACATTTGATTACATCACCTCTATGCCGCACATTTGCGAGGAAATTTTCCATAGCTGCTTCGCGGCATCCGGATTGAGTGCGTATGCATCGGGGGCTTTTGGCTTTCCATGCTTCCAGTAGATTTCTGGCGAAGACTGAATGGAAGATTCGATCGCCAGAAAGACTATCCCCTTTGCAGATTCCTCGGCAGAGATGCCTCCTCGCCTGCGGATGTCCCAGGCCCAGCGCGCCAGAATCGAATTGCTTTTCAATCCGATTTCGGTATTGACCAAACCCGGATCTGCCGCAAAGGCGTGGACATTAGAGTTTGGCCCCAAACGACGATTCAATTCCGCGGTGAATAACACATTCGCCAGCTTGGTTTGCCCATAAGCCCGCAGAGGGGCATAGTGCTTGAGCAGTTGAATGTCATCCCAGTTCAGGCGATGATTGTAATGCGAGCCAGAGCTCACCGTTATGACCCGCGAAGTTGGCGCGGCTTTGAGAAGGGGAAGTAATTCGTATGTGAGCAGGAAAGCAGCCAAGTGATTGACAGCCCACTGCATGTCAAAGCCCTCGGCTGTCAGAGTTTGCCAGAACGGGACAGTGCCAGCATTGTTGATCAATCCATCTAAGCCAGTGAAGCCCCAATTCGTCAATGTCCTTCGGATTTCCTGTGCCAGACAACGCACTTCTGTTTGGAGGGAAAGGTCAGCCACATGAAACGCGATCCGGCTGCCGGTCTGGAAAGATCGAAGCCGTTCCTCGATCTGTTTGCAGCGATCCGGGGATCGTCCAACGCCTAGGATTGAGTCGCCTTGCTTGACCAGCAGTTCGGCGGTAGCCAGTCCGATGCCGGAGGTTGCACCCGTGATTACGAAAGTTTTGTTTGACGTGTCCATTTCCCGCGCATCATATACTTAAATGAAAATTATGTCAATCGTTTTATACATATGATTTAAACAAGCGATTGACTTTTTGGACATTCGGTAGTATCTTCTTATGAAAAGGAGATTCAATGGATGGCTTATTCTTCATCACAGGCGCCACGGGTGGATTGGGCAAAGCGTTCGCAGTGGAGTGTGCCAGCCGCGGTTGGAATCTATTCTTGACTGACTTGCGGGAGGAGAAACTGGCGTTGCTGGCACATGGGCTTCAGCGCTCTTATGGAGTTCAAGTGCTTTATCATGCGGCAGATCTAACGAACGCCGACTCGCGTGATGAACTTTTCGACAAAGTGCATAGGGAAGGTCTGAGATTTCGCGGTCTTATCAATGTGGCCGGTCTTGACCACGAGGGATTGTTCCTTGAACGGCAGCCTGAAGAGATCACAGCCATCCTGCGCCTGAACATCGAGGCGACATTGATCATCACACACACTTTGCTGGCTTACCGCAATCATGCGGTTCCATTTCGGATTGTGAATGTTTCAAGTTTGGCTGCGTTCTTTTCGATGCCCGTCAAGGCGACGTATGCTGCCTCCAAGCGCTTCGTATTGGATTTCTCGTTGGCGCTCCGCAACGAACTGCGTGAGCATAACGTGACAGTGACTGTCCTTTGCCCGGCGGGATTATCTACTACGGAAGAATGTGTCAGAGCCATTGAAGCGCAGGGCTTGATGGGACAACTTACAACAGTAGATATCGGAAAAGTTGTGCATCAAACCATGGATGCTGCCTTGCGTGGACGCGCAATTGTGATTCCCGGCTTTTTGAATCGCGCTTTGCATTGGCTTGGAGGGTTAGTTCCGGCTTCTGGTGTTACAAATTTTATTGGTTCGCGTTGGCGAATGGCTCGTCAAAAAAATCTTAGCAAAGTAACTTGATGACCACATTGCCTGACATGATATTACTTTTTATTTACTGAGTCCATCAATGCCGCGAATGGAAGCGATGGAGTCGCGTCTCCTTTGCGACCGGTGTTCCAGGTGATGATCAGTTCTTTGCGAGCGCGCGTGATGCCAACAAATAGTAATCTCAACCGCTCGCGGACATAGTCCAAGCGCGAACGACGCGTAGCCGAGCCTTCTTCGTAATAATCGTATTCGTTCGTTGAAGTTGCGGCGGTTAACTGCGCCAGCGCTTCGGCTTCGAGATTCAAACTGTCGCGAACAAACCATCGTTCCGAGATGAAGCGGTCGTTGGGTTGGTTTGATGGATAATCGTAATTATTCACCGACATCAAATATACGCGATCCCACTCCAAGCCTTTGGCTTTGTGCACTGTTGAAATCACAACGATGCCTTTGTAATCGTCGGGGTTGAAGCCTGCATCGTCCGAGGAAAAGCCGATGAAGCGACGCTCGTTTCGTGCGATCTCGTGCAGGCTTGGAGTCAATTCGGGCAAGCGCCATTGCGGATTTTCGTCAGCGACTTGGCGAAGAACCAATGAGAGTTTATGCGCCAATGCCAAATCGGTGGGCGATGTGAAAATGTCTTGAGACAAGGTAAGAGTCAATTGATCAATCGGCAGGGCGGTTGCGCCCCCCCAGCGGATGATGGTTTCGCGGAAGGCGTTTAGTTCGATGATAACTTCGTCGAAGCCCTCATCCATCTCCCCCAAAATACTTTGTATTTGGGGGGAGTGTCCCGAAGGGACGAGGGGGGCTAGATAATCTTCCACATTCTTGAATTTGCGGATCAAACCTGCAACATTTTCAACCAGCGGCTCGTGTTCATCATCATCACGCCAATCGCGCCGCCAGACTCGATAGGCTTGTGCCAGCTTCGACGCGGAATCGGGCGCAGCGAGATAACTCAACACATAGCTCAACGCGCCCGCCGCGGCGCGTGTCGGCGAGGTGCTTCGCAATAACTCGCGATATTCAATTTTGCGTTTCTTCAATTCTTCGGCAACACGCGCGGCGTGATCGTTGGTAGATGTCAACACGGCGATGGTTGAATCTTTGTGATCGGGAATCCAGTTCTCGATGGATGTAACAACCGCTTCGATTTCCTGGTCGGGATTGTATTTGTTGCTCAATAACTTTATCCCGCTTGGATCATCAGGTGGATTGGGTTGTGGATCGCCTTTTGGAGTCGGCTGAATATACGGCGGAGATAGCGCGTCGCGCGCTTCGGGGACAGGATGCTCTGCCATCGTCCAATCAATCAGATAGTTGGCGAGATTGATGATGGATGGTTGACTTCGTCCTGAATTCGGTAAGTCAATAGACTTATTGGCGTTTTCTCTAAATTGCTTGAGCAATCGTGGGTCGGCGGTGGTAAAGGTTTCAAAGATGGCTTGATTAGGGTCGCCAACGCGAACCCAATTACCAGCATCGCGCTGAGTGGAGGACGCAGTCCGTAGTCGAAGCGCCCCTTCAACTGCCCTGGCGTTCCGCTCAGGGAGATTACCAGATAATAATCTCAAAATATCTTCCTGCAATTGCGATGAGTCTTGTGCTTCGTCTTCGAGGATGAAGGGCCAGCGATAACGCAGACGTTCGAGAAGTTCGTCAGATGTATCCAGCATCTCATACGCCAGTCGAATCAGATCGTCGAAGTCCACGGCGCCGCGATAGGCAAGGGCGCGCTGGTAATCGGAATAAATTGTCAGCTCCATCTCAGCCAGCGAAAGGGGAGCAGGCTGACGGTCCAGCGCGAGGCGGAGTTTGTCGGGCGTGAGTCGTCTGTCTTTGGCGGATCGAATAAAGCTCGATGCAATCGACTCGATTAAGTCGGGCCAGTCCTTATCGCGCACGCGTCGAGTCTGATAATCGTCGAGCAGCGGAGAAATGTATTGATCGAGAAAGTCGGGATGCGTTTGAACCCAGGCGCGTGCCGCGTCGGCAATCATGGACGATGAAGCGGTTTCGTCCACGATGGAAAATTTTTTGTCAAGGCCGACCAGCGGCGGATTCTCGCGGACGATGTCGTGCGCCAGCCCATGCAACGTGCGGACGCGATAGCCGAGTTGAGGGATGAGTCCGCGTGCTTGAATGAATTCGCTAATGCGGGACGAGAAATTGTCCACCGCCGAGTTGACCAGCGTAACGATGAGCACTTCCTGATCGGGTTCGAGTTGGCCGCTCGAAATGATTTGCGCGGCGAGGGCCGAGAGTGTGTGCGTCTTGCCCGAACCGGGAACAGCAGAGATGCCAAGCGTGCCACCGCGATAGGCGAGGATTTCACGTTGCGAAAGACGAGGGGTGAAGGGAAGGGTCATGTACCTTCTCAAAAATATTTAGGAAAAAAACACTCGCTGGCTATCAATCCAATTTGTAACGAATCCTTGGAAAGTCTCGTCATAGAACTCGATTCGATTCTTTAATTGTGGTGAGAAACAATTTCCAAAGCGTTCCTGCATTCGTTCATTTTCCTTGCTATTTCTGGCAAGTGCAGGGTTAAATACATAAACCTTGTTTAGGTTTCTATTTGGTCCAATTCCTGCCTTTATAAAGTATTGTATATAGATGTCTGTTTGTGGCAAGCTGTAACCAACGATGATGATATTTTTAGCCTCCCTAAGCCTTCTTATTCCAGCGCCCCACATAGTTTGTTCAGTGGAAATTGACTTATTTATAATTGGCGGAATTATATATGGATCATTTGCGAGAGATGTGGGAATGAAATCATAATCATTTTGCGGACTGGATGGAAAATTTAAAGAGCCATGAAGTTTTAATATTTCAATGTCAACAGGATGCTTTAGTATATTAGGCTTGCACCTTTCTAATTTTAAACCGCGTTTTGTCTGACTATACCCTTTATAAACCTGATCTTGAAAGGCGTAAGACGTATCATCAACGTATTTGTATTGATATATGAGATTCATTCCATCGAATGGCAACAATTTATTATCATCATTCAAACTATAATGTGCGCCGACTAGGGCTTGGAACAAAGAACGTTCTAAGACTAGATCATAGTTAAACGAAATAATCGTAGGGAAAGATTTTGCTGCATTTTTGAAACGTTGAAATAAATGGAACCAGAAATCTTTGTAAATATTGTTTCCTTCTTCTTGTATTTTATCTAAGGCTCCATCATGCTTCACGTCACAAGTGAGTTCTATGGTTCTTGCAATGGCTTTGGTCATCCAACTTAACTTATCTTGATCTGATGCGTCTCCGCCAATTAGGTTGAATGATAAGATCGACAGAATATCTTCAATGTTTCGATCGTCGAAAGATGCACGACCGTGATAGCCGTCAAGCTCATCTCTAACTTTCATCGCCTCATTAAATATATTCTTGTCATCATCTGATAGCGCTTTGCCTTTATATGTTCCTCGGGTTGCTAGTTCCCACATCTTATCAACGAAGTTTGAGAGAAGAGGTATTCCAGCATCAACTGATGCGCCTGCACCAAGAATAATAACGTTGTCACTCATTTGGTCCTCCTTATTACTCATTGTTCTTGTAACACTCTTTGAAACGCTCTTAACAATTCGCCGCGCTGTGACCTCGCCTCTAACCCCTCTCCCAAAAGGAGAGGAAAATGATGACACAAACAACCATTACCCATAACCATTATTTGACCTACCCCGATAGTTTGTACCAGATTTTATGTTAGTCTTGGCTGCATGATCGTAGACAGCAACCAGGCTTGTGGCGTGGAGGGCTATATCCAGGTGAACTTAAGGTCGTATTGTATTGTAGCCCTTTCTCCATCGTTCAATCAAGATCTGGGCTTCTTAGCAGTTATGGTTTTCTCAAGAATGAGAATAGGGCATGGTAAGCAGTGAAAAAGCATCGGAGAGATGGGCGGCGAACCAGCGTCTGGCTTGAGCAACATTTTTGAAGTTGGCTTGTCGAGTGATGGCAATGAC
>JAJYOH010000317.1 GCA_021796315.1 Chloroflexota bacterium | reverse complement strand
AGATCAAGACCATGTTCGGCCAGCAAACGGCGGGCGTTGGCGGTGGGGGCGGTGTCGAAAACATACACATCATATTCGCCGCCTAGCATCAGGTCCACCATGTTTTCGAACATGGCTGATTCTTCAAAAGCCGGGTTCATGGTAGCCGACTCGACAAACTCTTCGGCCTTCGTGGAAATATCCGCGAACTTTAGGAACCATTGGATCTTGTCGCGGATTTCCTGTTTGGAACGCTCGATGGTCTCTTTTGTGTCGATTTCATACGCCCATAGATTTGGGATGCCATTGACCGCAGTCGGCTTGCCGAAGACGTTTTGTCCCAGTAATCCACTCAGGCTGTGAACGGGATTGGTGGATGCCAGCATGACGCGCATGCCCTGCTTCGCCAGCCAAATGGCCGTCGCGCCCGCCAGGGCGGTTTTGCCCACGCCGCCCTTGCCGCCGAAGAACAGGTACTTCAAGCGCTGGTGGTCGCTGACATATTTTTTCATGGAGGTTTCAATTGAAGTTGTCATGGCATCCTCCTACTTTCCGTACATGATTTCTGCAAGCTGCTTGATCATATCCAGGCCGGTCACGTCGCGTTCCAATTCGGGAACGTGCGCCGCCACCTGCTGGCCGAACATGGTCTTGATCTCTTCCAGGTATTTATCCTGCATCTCGATGCGGTTCTTCAGGTAGGATGGGATATTTTGGGAGAGCAGTTCACGCGGCACAACACGATTGACCACGTAGCCCATGATCGGCACATCGAATTTGGCGAACAATTCAGCAGCCTTGGCTGTGTCGATCAGGATCATTTCTTCTGGAATTACGACAAAGAAGAAGCCGGTCTTTTCCTTGTCTGTCAGGATGCTCGACGATGCGTTGATGCGCGTGCGGATGTATTGCAGTTCGGTGAGGATCTGATCTTCCTCGGTCTCCTTCTCGCGTTTTAAGCGGGAGACCATTTCTTCGTACTCGCGCATCTCTTCGCGTAATTTGGTGATCTTGTTGATCCACTCGTCGTACACTTTTGCCATGCTTAGATAGTAGAGAGCATGGCCGAGTGGGACGAGGTCATAAATATAATAGTCGTACTCGCCGCCAATCACGATGTCCACCACGGCATCGAAGATGGCGCTTTCTTCCATGGCCGGTTCTGCGGATGCAGCCTGGATATATTGTTCGATCTCATCAGGCACCTGATCGAAACCGTACATGTCCAAAATTTTCTTGCGGATGTCATTCTGATAGTTCTTGATGTGCGAATCGGCGTCAATTTCCTGCGCCCACAAATTATCCATAATCTTCACGGGACCCTTGCCGAAGATATCCTTCTGAAAAATATCGGAAAGGCTTGCCTGTGGGTCAACTGAAAAGACCAGCACCTTCTTGCCCTGCTTTGCCAGCCAATAGGCAGTCGCGGCCGAGAATGTGGTTTTGCCCAACCCTCCCTTACCGCCGAACATAATGTAGCGTCGTTCGGGGTGTTCCTCAAAAACCTGTTTTAGTGACATTGTCAGTTCTCCTAGAACATGGCGTCAGATACATCTTTCTCGCGTAACAATCGCCGCTTCCAGGTCGAGATTTGAGGCACAACGTAAGGAAGCAGGCGCAGGCTGTAATACGGCGGCAAAATCGGGACGCCGATCATATCGCCCATCGTAATCAAAATGAAAAGATGTTCCATGCTGGCGCGCGTTCGCACGGCGTAGCGGCTCATATCATGTGAAGCCATGCCGTAGATTACTTCCTTTGCGTTCTGCCAGAAGCTCTTCTTTTCGGGTTTTTCTTGGCTCATCGAATAGATCCTTTCAGAAATGAATTTAGACTTGCATAATGCCTAAAGACCGTCCAGATGATAGTCGTGCTCATCAGTGAATTCGCGCTCGCGCAACACCCGCCGCTTCCAAGTCGAGATTTGGGGCACAATATAAGGAAGCAGGCGCAGACTATAATATGGCGGCAGTACCGGGACGCCAATCATGTCGCCGACGGTTCCCAGCATAAACAAGCTTTCCAAACTGGAACGCATTTCGAGCGCGTGTTCGGCAAACTCCATTCCAAGCATTCCATAAAGAAAATCATGGATAACCTGCCGGAGATTTGTTTTTCCTTTTGTTGATTGAGCTTCCTTACTTTTCATATTATACTCATGCCAATAATTTTGAACGATCACCGAGGTGCAGAATGAATCCTCAATATATCCTGGTCATTGCGATAGTCATAATTATGAGTTGGTTCGCTTTCGGCGTAATTTTCAATTTGCGCCGCGGAGAAGTTCTACTCAAATGGATGCAGGCTGGGCTTCCTGCCATCGGTCCGCGTACGACCTTTCGATGGCTTGGCACCTCGGTTGCCGAACTCGGAATCACCCAGGCAAAAAAACCATTTCGGCGGCTGGATATTTTGCTGGTGCTTGCGCCTCGAGATGTTTTCTGGATGATGATTCTATCCATCTTTCAAGGACGCCGCGATACCGTCATCTTTCGCGCTGCCACCACTACGCCTCCGTTCCTGGACCTCGAGCTGGCTGACCCAAAATCCTGGAGCGGACGCGCCGCTTTGAAGGATGTTACAAACCGCAACTGGGAAAGCAGGCCTTATCAGGACATGCAATTAATGGCGCCCAGGGGTCATTTGGATTTGGCGGCTGCAACACTTAATCAACTTGTCGCGCCCATGCAAAAACTTTCACAGCGTTATACGCGCTTAAGTCTGCGTAAGAACACGCCCAACCTGGAAATTCATGTTCCCTTCCCGGATCATCGAACCACAAATGCGGCGAATTATTTTGAAGCTTTGCGAAGTCTGGCTCAAGCCGTTGGTGAACGGAAATAAACGTCAGGATATTTGCGTAAGAAATGGGGAGGCGCGGGTTTCCACGTCTCCCCTTTTGTTTTCTCTAACGCTGATTCAGATTCAATCTGCTGCAGCCGAAGCCGGTTTCTTCTTGGCTTCGCCAGTGCCCTTGGCGTATCGCTGATAAGCCTGATAGCCGTCCCAGCCAATGAAGAGTGCAGCCAGGAAGAGCAGAACGGAAATGATCACCATGGCCCATGCGCCAGCCCCTTCAGTGCCGCCCATCGGGACGATGGTGACGTACAGGTTGCGGGCTGTGACTAGTGTGGCCGCCAGTGTCGTGATGTACATGAACAGCATGGGCCACAACGCGTAAGCTGGATTTTTCTTCTGCTGTTTTAGCCAGACAGTGACGATCAGCAGGCTGAGCGCCGCCATCAACTGATTGGCCGCACCGAACAACTGCCACAGGTAAACCCAGGTGCCCGTCAGCACGAGCAAGATGGTCAATAACATTGAAACAAAGGTTGAAACGTGCATGTTCTTCAGCGCGGGCATTACTTCACCGGCCCATTCTGAAAGCGTCACGCGCATTACACGGAAGACCAACTGTGTCACGGTCAGCACGATGACCATAAAGGCGCCGAAGCCAAGAGCCGTGCCGAATAACTTGAAGCCGTCACCGAAGATGACCGTCAGCAGGCTGCCAACTCCTGCCGCGAAGCGGCCTGCGCCGCCGCCGGTTCCGGCGATGGAAACGGCAACCAATGAGAGCAATGCCAGCGTATTCTCGGTGAACATCGCACCGCCGCCAACCGGCAGGGCATCCGTCTCGTATTCCAACTGACGGGCGGTACCGATCGAGCCGAAGAGGGCGTGCCAGCCGGAGATGGCTCCGCAGGCAATGGTTACGAACAGCATCGGCCAAATTGGCTGCCAGGCTTTGCCAGCCAGCGGTACCCAGGATTGCATCTTGACTGCATCCAGGGCGAACGCACCGACAGCAGGTTTGATGAATGGGGCCAGCACCGCGCCAAGGGCGCTGAGGCCGATGGTTATCAATGTGATCCAGAACCCGATATAGTTAACCGGTTGGGCAAAACGCCAGATGGGTAATGTGGATGCCAGATATGAAAAGATCAGCAGGACGAGCGCCCACCATAAATAGGAAGGCAATGTGTTGATCAGACCGGTTGAGGCATCATAGAGGGCTGTGGTGGGCCGTTTACCATCCGCACCCGGAACAGGAATGCGCGGATCAGACCCGGTTGGATCGGTCACTTTCATAAGCGCACTGCCGCCGCTCAAACTGTCAACGGCTTTATTGAATCCGACCACCACCGAGCTGATTGGTCCTTTTGTAAAGTCAAGCTTTCCGTCTGGGGTAACTGCGCCGAATGGACCGAAGATCATGGCGGCAATGGTCACGATCACCACGATGGCGGTTACCAGGATCAAATCCATCTTCCACTTATACAACATCTGTCCAGCCAGGAAGCCCATCACGCCGAGCATGACGATGCCGAAGGGCACATCCGGGCGGGCGGCCATCAAAGCGGCCATAATGCCGAGGAAGGCGCCGGCTACCAGCAACAGGTAGAAGAAAATGAACACGAACATGATATTGCGGGTACGCGGGGCAATCAGTTTGTGACTGATGGCGCTCAGGCTGTTGCCATCATTGCGGACTGCCACGACAATGGCGCTGTAGTCGCTGGCCCAGCCGATGAACGAGACGCCGATCATCAGCCAGAGCAGGGACGGGAGCCAGCCCCACAAATTGGCAGCGGTGATCACGCCGACGATTGGTCCGGCTGCCGCGATGGATTTGAAGTGATAGCCGAATAACACATTTCGATTGGTAGGCATGAAGTCAACGCCATCCATATACATCTTGGCAGGTGTGGCTTTCTTGACGTCTGCCTGGATGATGTCGCGGTCCACTACTTTGGCATAAAAATTATAGGCCAGATAGATGATGACCGCTGCAATTAGCACGATCCAGAGAGTGTTCATAATTGATTGGTTCCTCCTTTAGCAGGAATAATGAAGAACAGATCAGCTTTAATGCAAATTGTGTAGTCTGCGTGAGAGAAAATTATTTGTTCGATGCAGGGACCTCCTTTTTGTGCCGCAACGCTGGTTATGCCGGAACAGGCTGGTCTGCCAATAGTCGGGAGATTTCATCGGCAGCAGATTGCAGTGTGCGACTTCCCATGAAGCGTGCCTTTTGGTCAACGATAATGGCGGGGTAACGGCGCGCGTTGTATTTGAGCGATTTATAGAAGCCCTCCAGGGAAGCCGCATCGATTACTTTCACCAGAATTCGGTCGCAATGGACTCGAAAAGCTTCCTGCACCCAGTCAGATATGGCCTGGTATTCGTTGATAAGGTCTTTAGGCAAACTGCTCTCCAGTTGTTCTTCGTGGATGCGATTGCTCGCACCCATCTCGCGCCAAGCTACCTCACAATGTGTGCAGTGGTAAAAAGCGGTCGGCGCATAGGCTATGATCTCTACCAGCAAAGGTTCTTTCATCTTCTTTACTCCTAAATAAAAGTGCCATCGAGCAATTTTCATAACTCAATGGCACGTACACATACCTATCCGTTTGGCATGGCAATATTCATTTGCCAGTCCAATGATTGGAAGAGGGAGAGCAACGAGCAATTAGGTTTCATTCCTTGAGAGTACTCCCAACAGTGAGAAGATTTCTCCAAAGCTAAAACACCGGATATGCTAAATGGTTGCCGAAATTAATTACTTTTATTGTATAACAATTCTGAGCAAAGTCAAATAAATTTTTTATAAATAACAGCTACCTTCCACGCGCTTTTATGTCCAACGGCAGGATCAGGGCATAAATTGCATCGGCAACCGGCGTGGGCACGCCCAGCTTGCGGCCTTTGCGGTTGATCACACCGATCATTGACTCGATCTCGGTGCGGTGGCCGGATTCCACATCCAACTGCATGGAGGCCTTGATATGCGGCCCGGCGTTGTCCATAAAGCCCAACGCCTGTTCAACAACGTTTGCGTCAAGCGCCACTCCCTGTGCACGCGCAACAGCTTCCACCTCGCGCATCAGGCTGATGATAAGCGCACGCGTCTCAGGAATAGTGCGGAATTCGGCCATCGGTAAACGCGTCAGTGAGCCAAAACCGCTGGCCGATGAAATGAACACAAATTTTGTCCACAGGATTTTCAGGATATTCTCTGAAAGTTCAATGGTGACACCGGTTTGCTTGAACGCATCATAAATGGCCTGGATGCGCGGCGTGGTGTGTCCGTCCAACTCTCCGATTACGATGCGGCGGAAATCGGATACGTGCTTGATGACTCCCGGCGCCTCCACCGCGGACGAGATCCAGGTCGCGCCGGCGACGATGTGATCCGCGCCGATCACTTTCCCGATCCGCTCGACAGCATCCACGCCGTTTTGCAGACTCAGAACGGTCGTCTCTTTCCCAACGATTGGTTTGATCTTCTGAACGGCATCGTCGATGTCGTAAGTTTTCGTGCAGATCAGGATCAAATCCACGGGTCCGATTTGAGCGGGATCGTCCATGGCTTTGGCTGGCTTGAGGTGAAAATCCCCAAATATGCTTTTGACCTGTAACCCGTTTTCCTGGATGGCTTTCAGATGTGCGCCGCGCGCAACAAAGGTTACATCGTGGCCCTGCTTTGCGAGCATCGCGCCATAATAGCCTCCAACACCGCCTGTTCCCATGATTACAATTTTCATCGGATTCTCCTTTTCGCCTGTCATTGCGAGACCCCGAAGGGGTCGTGGCAATCTTATAATTTGATGCGCTGACCTGTTTTCAGATTACTTCAATTTTTTCGTCAATGATTTGACCATCTTCCCAATTCGCTTCCACCCATTTTGCCACAGATTGCAAAGACCGTTGTAACTGCGCCGCGTTGTTTCCAACTATCGCGCAGACAATGACCGCCTCCTGCCAATGATCGTTCAAATCCATTTCGGCGGCAGAGACGTTGAACTCGCGATGCAGACGCGCAATGAGCGGCTTGATCCGTGCGCGCTTTTCTTTGAGCGAGGCACAGGCGGGAAGGTGGAGATGAATGGTGAGGGTGGCGAGCAAAGTCTATTGTTTGGTTTAGAATTTATGGAAATATAAATTGCTGGCTCAAGGAATATAAATTCGCCCGACGCCGAGATAATTTTCGATACTCAAAATGATCTCCACAAGTCTTTCGGCGCATTGTTCGCGGTAGGCGCGTTCTTCAAGCCGGTCAACGATTCCAATGGTAAC
>JAJYOH010000316.1 GCA_021796315.1 Chloroflexota bacterium | reverse complement strand
CGCGTCCGCAGATGATCAAGTCTCAGCAGGAAAAACTCAACCTGATCGACCGACTCCTGCAAGCCTCTTCACCCGACGTTCGGACGGAGCTCATTAAACAGAACGCAGCCGCCATCGACGAACAATTCTTCGCGCTCTTCGGGCGGCTCGGCCAGGCCGCGTCCCAAAGCGGGCAGGAACAACTTGCCAAACAAATGGCCGATCTGCAAAAACAATTGCTGACGGAAACCGACTATGGCCGCCAGTTGCAGGAATCGCTCAAAGATATGGAAGCCGCTGCAAAGTCCCTGCAGGAGGCGGGGCAAGGCCTGACGCGCGAGAAACTGCTCGAGATGATGATCGCCGCCCCAAGCGAGTCGCGTCTCAAAGCGTACGTATCCCTCGCCCGCAACGGCATGGATTACACCTTCTTCCAAAACCTGACCACGATGATCGATAAGGCCGCGGGCGATGAAAAGAACAAGCTTGAAAGTCTGCGTGAGAAGCTGCTAAACTTCACAAGCGAGATCGATCAGCAAATGGAAGCGCGCTACAAACAGGCGCAGGATTTTGTGGAACAGCTTTTGCAACAGGATGACATCGCCAAAGCCACGCAGGAAAATCTCGACCAGTTCACACAGGACGCGGTGGAGATCGCGCAAGGCATGTTGAAGAAGGCATCCGAGACGAACGATTACGCGCGCATGGGCAAGCTGCAAAAGATGCTGGAGATTTTGCAAAGCGCATCAACGCCGCCCGAAGTGGCTTTCGTTGAACAATTGCTGGACGCTCCCGATGAAGCGGGCGTTGAAAAAATGCTGGCCGACAACGCAGCTCTCGTCAATGAGGCCTTTATGGAAGCGCTGAACGGCCTGGTCGCGCAGGTGGACGCCGCGGCCGGGCAAGGCAATGCCGAGGCCAAGGCGCTGTCCGATAGACTTGGCATGGTCTTCAAAGTTGCATTGAAATTTTCGATGAAGAAAAAGATGATGTAAAAAAATCTAGCCACCTGACAGATTGACGTCTGCTAAAAAAATAGAACGCGGATAACGCAGATTTAACGGATTTTCGCTGATTTTTTCAAAGGAAACCGCGCGAATCCGCATCATCCGCAAAATCTGTGTTCTATTCCTGGCAATTTTTTAAAGTGTCAGGTGGTTAGAAAAAAATAAACCCCGAAGAAAAATCTTCGGGGTTCATTTTTTTAAGTACGCCTCGCGCAGGACATCAAGCGGATTCCGTTTCCCAGCTTTGTCTTCATACAACCAGCAATCCCAGCCATTGCAGGGCGCATCGTTCATCAGACCGCGCGCCACCTGATGGATCGAACCGACTATTTTTCCGCACTTGATCTGTCCGTCCGCGCGGACAACGGCAACCTTGTTTTTCTTTTTGCTGAAGAATAATTCCTGTCCGGGTTGGATCAATCCCGTTTCGAGCAATTTACCGAACCCCACACGCGGACGATTTCTGCGGGACGGGGAAAAATAGATTTCATCGGAATCCGGCCCCGGGTCGACAGATGCGATGCGTTGGTTTGCAACTTTTACATAAGTTGCATTGCGTTCGATTCCAATCCAATGGCGATGTAATTTCTTCGCCATTGCGCCGGTCGTCCCGCTTCCAAAGAATGGGTCGAGAATCACATCGTCCGGATTTGAACTTGAGAGAATGACGCGATACAACAAGGCTTCCGGTTTTTGCGTGGAGTGAGCCTTCTCACCGTTGAATTTAATTCGTTCTTTTCCAGTACAAAGCGGAATCTCCCAATCGCTGCGCATTTGAAGATCATCATTGATGGATTTCATGGCGTGATGATTGAAAGTATATTTTGCGCCCTGTTTCTTCTGCGCCCAGATCAAAGTCTCGTGTGCGTTGGTAAATCGCACGCCGCGAAAATTCGGCATCGGGTTGGATTTGATCCACACCACATCGTTGAGAAACCAAAACCCAAGGTCCTGCATGATCGAGCCAACGCGATAAATATTGTGATATGAGCCAATGACCCAGATCGTGCCGGTATCTTTCAACACGCGTTGACAAGCCGAGAGCCATTCGCGCGTGAACGCATCGTATTGTTCAAAGTCGGAAAATCGATCCCATACATCATCCACTGCGTCCACTTTTGTCATGTTGGGACGATAGAGTTCCTGCGAGAGTTGCAGATTATACGGTGGGTCGGCAAAAATCAGGTCAATGGATTTTTCGGGAAGCGAGTTAAGGATTTCGATGCAATCGCCCCGCAAAATCGAATCCAAAGGAAGTTTGTTTTCGGCCATGAAATATCTTTGTTATAAACCCTAAGGGTCTTTAAGACCCTTAGAGTTTATTCAACTATGCAGGCGGATTATCCAACCGCACGCCATGACCGCGCACGGTGTCGATATATTTTTGCGCCGGGTCGAGCGCGGCCAGCCGCTCACGCAAGCGGCGGATAAGCGCGTCCAACGCCTGGTCCGAAACGCCCGTGGCTTGATCTTCGCCCCACACCACAGAAACCAAATCTGCGCGGCTGATAACCTGTCCGGCGCTTTCATAAAGGAGCCACAATAATTTAAATTGCTGGGCCGAAAGCGGCGGGACGATCAACTGTTGATTGACCCATACACGCCGAGATTTTTGATCCATCATCAAACGTCCGGGTTTACCCGCGCCTTCAGTCAACGGCATGGTGGCGTCAGATGTAAAGAATAAGAATTGCTGCACAAAACTGATCTGCAGCATGTCGCCATCCTGCAACATGACAGGCGTGGAAAGAACATTGCCATTGTGATGCGTCCCATTTTTACTGCCGAGGTCTTCGAGCACGATGCCTTCGGCGGTCGGCGTAAGACGCGCGTGAAAACGCGAGACCTGCCGGTCGGCAATGACAACATCACAAGTGGATTCGCGCCCAAGCACAATCGGTCGATTCAAAGGCCAACGCAATCCCTTGAGCGGACCTTCCTGTGCCACCAGCATTGGAAACTCTTCAACATGATCCATATCAAACCCTCAACCCATCTGATAATAAAATCAGAACAAAGACGTTTATAATATAGCATAAATCACGTTTCTGTGCATAATCCCACGCCGAGATGAAACGCACAGATCACCTGCAAGAAGGAGAAGATGGCCCCAATATTAAAGAACGGGGAGGTCCTGCACGGCCGCTATAAGATCCGTGAACACATCGGACAAGGCGGCGCCGGTTCCATCTACCTGGCCGACGATTTGCGGCTGATAGGAAGAGTCTGCGCGCTCAAGGAAGTTGAGTATGACCGCAGCCTCCCGGACGATATTCGCGAAGAAGCCCGCCAGCAATTTATGCGCGAGGCCACTATTCTTGCGCGCCTCGATCATCCCAACCTTCCCAAAGTTTCGGATTTTTTCTCGAATGATATACGTGATTATCTCGTGATGGATTATGTCCCTGGCGACGATCTGCGCACCATGATGCTCAATGCGCGCCGTGAGAAAAAATTTCTCTCCGAACATGATGTGCTGGATTGGACACGCCAGCTTGCCGGTGCATTGACTTATCTTCATAACCAGCAGCCATCCATCGTGCATCGCGATATCAAACCCAGCAATCTTAAGATCACACCCACCGGCCTGCTCAAACTGGTGGATTTTGGTCTCGTCAAAATACTCGCCCCTGAAGAAGTGACCATCACGGTCATTCAGGGACAGGGCACGGCGCTTTACACACCCATCGAACAATACGGCTCCGATGAAGCGCACACCGATGTGCGCTCCGATATTTATTCGTTCGGCGCGACACTTTATCACATACTTACCAACGAACCTCCCGCCGATGCCCGCAAACGTTTCCTGCATCCTGATAGTCTGCAACCGCCGCGCCAGATCAATCCAAACATCAGCCCGCGCACAGAAAAAGCCATTTTATGGGCCATGTCCCTGCACCCGGATGAGCGTCCAGCTTCGGTTGAAGCATTCACCGATTATTTATTCGGCGAACACGAAATGCCGACACATGCGCGTCCCGCACAAACCGCATTTGACATTCCGCGGCTTGAAATCTTCGGCCACCAGGCAGATACGCTTCTTATCTGGACCTCTGCCGGACTCTTGCTTCTGAGCCTTATCGCCACCCTGGCGCGTTAACACAAAGAGACAGCCAATGGCCGTCTCTTTTTTTGGCGCCTTTTCGACTCACATTCGGCGCGACCAGAACCAGCCTGCCCCCCACCCGATAGTTAATCCAATTGCAGTCATACTTAATATCCCGCCGATTCCGCTCGAGGCGGCAAACCCTGCGCTGCCGGGTAATCCAAGCGCGATATAGTTGTAAAACAATAAACCGCCCACCAACGCGCACAACCCCCAGCGGACTCCCCAACGGGCGCTTTCCAGCCGGGCGCCTGCCCAGAAAACCAATATACAGCCGGTAATAAGCAAAAGCATGGTCAGTAACCAGGCTGTGAAACGCGGCGAACCATCTGGAGTCACAAAATCATCCTGTTGAGGTTGCGGCGTCTTTACCTGCTGCGGCGTGCCTGCCTGAGTCAATTGCGGAATAATGACTGTCACTGCCGCGGGTTGGCCCGCACTGGAGACGTCCAATTGCAATACTTCGGAAATAGTAGCCGGGTCGCTTGATGCGCGGATCTGGAGCAAGCCGGGCTTGTCAAGGCCAAAAGAGACGCGCGCCACACCCTGTGTTGTAACCGCATCCGCTTGCTGCAAAACTCCGCCGCCCTCTCCGGTCAATGTGATGGAAAAATGCACCACCGTACCATCCGGTACCGGATTGTTGTTGTGATCAACGATCACACCGGTTCGGATTGCAATTGTGTCGCCAATCTTGAAGAGCGGAACGGGCGTCGGTTCCGGCGTGAGAACATTTGTCGGAACGGGAGCCGTTGGCAGGTCCAGGGTGATCGGGATGATCTGATTCGGATTCGGCGCGGTAACCGAGATCAAATCGTATCCCAATCCTGGAATGGAAACCGGCGAAGCGCCAGTTGGAGTCAATTCCTGAAAAAGAAGCCGCGCAGCCACATCGATAAAAGGCGGCTGTTTACTATACAATGCGTAATATGCATCCAGGCGCGAGATGTCGGTGGCGTCCATATAATATGGCGCGCCAAACGAAAACAGAAGAACGTGCTTATTAGGCAACAGATCCTGATGCTCGGAAAGAAAACGGCTTATCACTTGCGGCTGACCCTGGCTGTTGTCAGTTAATGAAAAAATGACCCAGCCGGAGCGGTTCAAGTCTTCTTCAAGATAGGGCGGGCTTTTTCCATCCAGATACTTGGAGAGATCGCTCAAAGAATAAGATGACAAACGAAACGAAGATGTCTGATTGCCGCCTTGCGGACCATACAGTTGAACGATCACATTTTGAAACGCGTCAAAAGGCAGCGCCGACTGGCTTGGACATGTGCTGCATTGCTGGGCCTGTGGAACATCGGTAAAAAATATGAGCCGGTCACGGACTTGTGGCGGGGTCGGGAAGACAGTTGCAATATCTTTTGGTTCAGGGCTAATGAGCGTGGCGGCGTGGCGGGCTACATCAAAAGTCACTTCCTGCGACTGATTGAGCGCTTCCAAACCAGAGACAGGCGCGAGCACATTGGTAATAGTGAACACATTATAGACATGGTGTTTAAGCGCCAGAATACGCAGGACAGACGCGTCCACGCGCTGTGCAAAAGCCGGGTCATCCCGATATTTCTGGGCAAAGAAACCCAGGATATCAACGACGGTGGAATAAGTATCCGCCGCATCACTGGAAACGATATTGCCAAGATACAATAAATCATTTCCAGCCACAAAAGCGTCACGCGCTACAGTGTGTGCCTGAAAACTCGTGCCAGTTGAATAAAACTGGCTTACAGCACGCGTGCCCAGATCATCGCTGACAATCAATCCGCCTTTATTGTGCCAGGATGAAAATTGCGTCAGGCCAAGGATGGCTGAAAGAGCCTGTGCATCGAAACTAATGGGACGTGTGGTGGCGCGGATGTTTCCCTGAAAGCCTTGATAACGAATGTGCGAAACAAGCAAACCATCCACGGTTGCAGTGGTCGAAGGCGCATTGCCCGTCACGCCAAAAAAGGGAAGCAATTCAACTTGCTTTAATTGTTCGAGCGATTTTCGAACTGTCGCAACTTCTTCGCCGTTCGGGCGGTCGGAACTACCGCGTCCCGGAAAATGCTTGGCAACCACCAGCAAACGTCCCTGGCTGCCTGAATGCAAACCGCTGACATAAGCGCTCCCCATTTGCTCCACCCAGTACGGATCACCGCCAAAGACGCGCGTACCCATATCACCGGTAGCGGAAGGATTTGGCGACTCGAGCACATCCAATGAAGGTCCCAAAAATAAGTTCACGCCCAGCGCAGAAAGCTCGGTTCCCATCACCGAGCCGACTTTATTGGCAAGATCAGGATTCCACGTGGCGCCAATTGCCATCTCAGACGGCAATGGAGTCAAACCGCTCAAAATTTGATCATTCGGCGGACCATCCCCTTCCTGCGAGATACCAACGAAAAGCGGCACATAAGCAGACTGCGCTAACTGTCCCGTTTCAGGATCGGTCACCGTCCGAAGCGACGCATCCCACTCGACCTGTTGCAGGTTCTGGATCAATTGGTACGCAGAAGAAACCGTATTCGGTGCGGCAACAAAATTATCATTGCCAGCCTGCAAAACCACTCCCCCTATATGATGATTAACGATCAAATCATAAATTTTGGATTGATCGCTTGTATCGGTCCCTGTAAAATTGACCAGGAACAACTGCCCCACGCGCTCTTCAGGCGTCATCCTATTGAACAATTGACGCACAGACGGCGGAGGAGTAACGGTCTGGGCCTGGACCTGAAGCGGGTTGCCCAACGAAGTCAGGGCCAACGCCGCCAGCATGAACGCAAAAAAGGCGCGCTTGAAAAAATTTCCGCGCCTTGAATATCTCACGGTTTCCTCCCGATCACCTGCAAAGCAAGTTTCGGATCATCAGTAAAGATGCCATCCACTCCCCAGGAATTAAGGCGTGCAATATCTTCAGGCTTATTCACTGTCCAAACATGGATGCGGCGCTTCAATTGATGCACGCGGCTGACCTGTTGCGCGTGACGCTTTT
>JAJYOH010000315.1 GCA_021796315.1 Chloroflexota bacterium | reverse complement strand
CCGTGATCTGGCAGCGCAAATAACCGGGGATCAAATCGCGGATTTGCTGGACAGCCTGTTCCTTAGTCTCGCCAAAAGTGACGCGGCGGTCAATGAAAATAGTGAAGCCATCCGGCACGGCGTTGATGGAGGCGGTGCTGATCTTGGCATCCGTGACCATGACCGTGCCTTTGCCGAGGAAAGGATCAGTGTGCAAGTGGGCATCGAGGTCACGGATGCCAGAGATGACCGAAAGCATTTTGTAAAGAGCGCTGTCGCCGAGATGATGCGAGGCCGCATGCGCCGACTTGCCGGTGGACGTAACTTTTAATTCCACGCGGCCTTTGTGTCCGCGATAAACATTCATTTTAGTTGGCTCGCCGATCACAACAAAATCCGGTTTGATCTTTGGATCAACTTCGACGAAGGTATTCGGCGCGATGCCGTCGCACCACTCTTCCATGTTGCCGAAATAATAAGCCGTGGTTCCTTCGAGCAGACCCAGATCACGCGCAATGGCCAGACCGTAGACCATGCCCGGCGTGGAGCCTTTCTCGTCACATGAACCGCGCGCGTACAAAATGCCATCTTCGACCTTGCCCTTAAACGGATCCCAGCCCCAGGTAGCCGGGTCGCCCACGCCAACGGTATCCACATGCGAGTCGTAGACAATGACGCGCTTGCCATTGCCAATACGCCCGAGGATGTTGCCCATCTTGTCGAAGCGGACTTCATCGAAGCCCAATTTGGTCATCTCCGCGCCGATGCGCTCACCCACATTCTTGAGCTGGCCTTCCATGCTGGGGATGGCCACGATTTCACGCATGAACTGAATGATCGCTTCGCGTGAATCTCCCACACGTTCCTTGATTTCCTTCACAGGTAAAGCCATACTTACAATACTCCTTCAGCGAATTTATGAACCGGATTTACACGGCGATTCACAATAAAATTGAAATATCCGGGGATGAAATAACTGAGCGAACAATCTATCACTTTGCCGGATGTAACAAACAACTGGGATGAAAAATGCAGCAACACATCGCCGCGCTGGATCTCAAGCGGCTTGGCAACCTCTGCCGTCGCGCCGATGGCAGAGACAGCGGCGCGCGAAACGGTCAGAGCATCGCCGCGTTTCAGCAAAAAGTCCAGCACCGAGCCTTTGAAATGGGCTGGTAACTGTTCGGGTTTGAGAACATATTCGGGCAAAGTATCCACTAGATAAGCCACCGGTCGAGTCTCTTCCCGCATCACGCGGCGGACGCGCGTCAGGCGCGTACCCGGCGGCACATTTAGATTCGCAGCATGTTCCTGGTCGGCCACGAAAGTATCCACGCTCAAATCGCTGACCGAAACTTCCAGCCCAAGACGTTCCGCCATTGTCTCCAGACTTTCAAGCACTTCAAGTCCCGCGTCTATCACTGAAACCTGCCCCACCACAAAGGTCCCCGACCCCTGCCTGCGGCGGATCAAACCCTGCGCTTCGAATGTGCGCATGGCCTCGCGCAGTGTGGCGCGTGAGACGCCCAACTTCTTCGCCAATTCCGGCTCGGATGGCAAGCGATCCCCCGCGTCCGTTTTTGCGATCAACGCGGCCAGATCACCTTGTAAACGTTGAAAAGGAAAATTTGCCATCAGCTCTCCAGCACTGGGATAAATTCAAACTTCGTCACATCCACCAAACCTTTATCCGAAATTCTTAATTCAGGGATGACGACCAATGCCAATAGAGACAACTGCATGTTTGGATTATTCAACATACAACCGCAGGACTTGAACCCAGCCAGCACCGTGGCGGCTTTCTTCGCGACGGCTTCCGCTTTTTCAGTGGACATCAATCCAGCGATCTGCAACTCGACCATGCCGATGGCTTTTCCATTTTTGACGACGACCTGTCCGCCGCCGCTGCGCGCCAGGCTGTTGGCGGCCACCACCATATTTTCCTCATCCGTGCCGACGACGAGCATGTGATGGCTGTCGTGTGCTACGGTCGAAGCCACGGCGCATTTGCCGGTAAAGCCAAATCCGCTGACCAGCCCCACCTTCACACCGCCGGTTCCTTTGTGTCTTTCAACCAAAGCAATCTTGGCGATGTCGCGGTTTACATCGGGCTTGATCTCGCCATTTTCGGGTTTAAGCTTGAAGGTCAGATGTTTGGTGGGAGCCTGGTTTTCGATCACGCCAATCACATTGGCCCTCACCCCAACCCCTCTCCCAGCGGGAGAGGGGCGCAGGGGTGAGGGAACCTTCAATGAAAAATCTTTCGCTTCCAACTTCTTCTTCAAATGAACAGATTTCTTCGCCCAGCCTGGATAATTAAACTTGGGAAGTTCTACTTTCCACTTCCCACTCTCTGCAATTACTTGACCTTTTGCAATCACCACATCCGCTTTGAAATTCTTCAAGTCCTTGACCAGCACCACATCGCCCCAACGTCCAGGAGCGATCATGCCCATCTCACGCGTCAGGCCGAAATGCTCGGCGGTGTTGATCGTGCACATTTGGATCGCAGTCAGCGGATCGAGGCCATGAGAAATCGCGTGACGGAGGACTCTGTCCATGTGGCCGTCCTGCGAAATGGTCTGGGCGTGGGAATCATCCGTGCAAAGGATGAACCGCCTCGGGTCCAGATGATGATGCGTGATGGCGCCCACTTGCGCCTCAACATCCAGCCAGGCAGAACCATAACGAAGCATGGCTTTCATGCCCTGCCGCACGCGCTCGATGGCATCTTCAACATTCGTGCCTTCATGGTCGTCTTCCGCGCCGCCCGCCGCGTATCCATGAAATGGCAAGCCCAGATCCGGCGAAGGATAATGCCCACCGATGGTTTTGTTCGCGGCGTGCGTGATGGACATTTCGGCCAGCATTTTTTCATCACTATTGAACACAGCGGGGAAATTCATCATCTCACCCAGACCAATGATGCCAGGCCAAGTCATCGCTTCGGCAACTTCCTGCGGGCCGATGTGCGCACCCGGAGTTTCAAAGCCCGGCGCTGACGGGACACATGATGGCATCTGCACCCAAACGTGGATCGGCTGTTTGGCGGCTTCATCCACCATCAGCTTGACGCCTTTGAGGCCGAAGATGTTAGCCATCTCGTGCGGATCAATGAACATGCCGGTCGTGCCGCGCACGGCAACCGCGCGCACAAATTCCGTGACCGTGACCATGCCCGATTCAACGTGCATGTGCCCATCGAGCAGACCCGGGACAAGGTAGCGGCCTTTGGCGTTGATGACTTTTGTTTTCCTGCCGATGGCATGTTTTGCATTCGGGCCAACGTAGGCGATGTGACCGTCCACAATGGCAATGTCGGTGCCGAGCAGAATCTCACCAGATTGAACAGAAACCCATTTACCTCTACGAATCACAAGGTCAGCGGGCTTGCGTCCCATGGCAACGTCAACAAGCGATCTTCGAAGAGAGATATTTGGTTTTGGAGCCATGAATTCAATTCTCCGGTACGGGTTAGAAGGTTTACAGGTTGAAAAATTCAAAGGTTGAAAAGTCAAAACGTTCAAACGTCGGAACCTGTCAACTTGCCAACAGGCGTTTTGCAGCTTGGTTATGTTTCTCCACTAACTTGCATTCATCAACTGTAATAAGATGGCCTTGTTTGACAATAAATTTTCCTCCGACGACCGTGTAATCTACTTTTCTGGGCTGGCAAAAGACGACCGCCGAAACGGGATTGTGCTGCGCGCCAGCGTAATCAAGACGATTCAAATTGATGGCGAAGAAGTCGGCGCACTTGCCAACTTCAAGCGAACCAATGTCGGCGCGACCGATCACAGCCGCCCCACCGCGCGTACCAAGCCACAGTGCTTCACGCGCAGTCATTAATTCCCTCACCCTTTCCCCTCTCCTTGAGGGAGAGGGGCTAGAGGTGAGGGAGAAGCCTGTAATTCCTTCTTTGACGCGTGACAATAACATTGCTTGTCTGACTTCGGCTAAAAGGTGCGAGCCATCATTTGACGCGGAACCGTCCACGCCGAGGCCGACATTGACGCCAGCTTTGCGGTATTCCTTGATCGGCGCGATGCCGGAGGCGAGGCGCATATTGGAGGTCGGACAATGCGCCACGCCGCAATTGTGTTTTGCAAATACTTTTATCTCTTCTTCATTGACCCACACCGCGTGCGCGAACCAGACATCCTCACCGACCCAGTCCACTTCCTGCATGTATCCAACCGGACGATGACCAAACTTCTGCAAGCAGAATTGTTCCTCGTCTTCGGTCTCGGCCAGGTGCGTATGCAGATGAACGCCATATTCGCGCGCCAGCTTGGCAGATTGTTTCATCAAGTCGCTGGTAACACTGAACGGCGAACACGGCGCTAAAACAATTTGCACAAACGCGCCGGGCTTGGAGTCGTGATAGTGCTGGATGAGTCGCTGGGAATCTTTCAGGATGGAGTCTTCGCCCTCCACAACGGAATCCGGCGGAAGTCCGCCTTTGGATTCGCCGAGCGACATCGAGCCACGCGATGCCTGGATGCGGAGCCCAACTATTTTAGCGGCGGCAATCTCATCGTCCAGTTTTGAACCGTTGGGGAAAAGATAAAGGTGGTCGGAGGCGGTCGTGCATCCCGATAAAGCCAGTTCCGAGAGCGCGGTCTGAGTCGAAATGAAAATGTCTTCGGCGTTCATGCGCGCCCAGATCGGATATAAAGTCTTGAGCCAGTTGAAGAGATTGGCGTCCTGCGCGGCGGGGACGGCGCGCGTGAGGGTTTGATAAAAATGATGGTGCGTGTTGACCAGGCCGGGCAGAACGACGCAGCCTTTGAGGTCGAGCACTTCATCGGCGGCCTGCGGCAGCGCGCCCGTCGGCCCGAGCTGTTCGATGAAGCCGTCGCGAATGAAAAGACCACCCTCGGGAATTTCCCGCTGGGCATCGTCCATGGTGGCAATGTAGGCGTTTTTGATGAGGAGAGATGGCATTTCAGTCGTCAGTGGTTAGTAACCTTTGGTGCTAGTTGAGTCATGGGGTATCCTTGGGTTGCGAAACCGAAAGAGGAGAACCCCATGACTACAGACGATATTATCCTACATATTTTCTATCAGGTTGCCACTTCTATGCCCAATCTGCCGCGACATCCGCAAGCCAAACTCTATCCAAGCGAATTAGTGACCATTGGCATTCTGTTTGCGTTGAAAGGTGGTTACTTTCGAGCCTTCTATCGTTGGTTGAAACGGGATTATGGCGATTGGTTTGGAGAGGGCACGTTGCCGGAACGAACTCGCTTACAACGTTTGCTCAAGTCTCATCAGGATTGGTGCAATTTACTGATGGCGGATCCAACTTTCTTTACCGTGATCGACAGTTATCCGATCGAGTTGATCTTTCCGATTCGCCAAAACCGCAGTCCGCAACAAGTCGGAAAGAAAGGCAAGGATAAGGGTCGCTGGAGTGTCGGGATCAAATTTTGTTGGTTGCTCAACGATTTTTGCCGGGTGGTCGCCTGGGATTGGGCCACGATGAATGTAAACGATAAACACTTCAACCCACTGGTGGAACCCCTGATTGGCAAAACCATTGTGTTGGCAGACTACGGTTTTCGGGATCGAGAGGGCGTTCCCGAAAATATGAAAATCTGCAAGAAAGGAACTTGGAATGGACGCATGTTTGTCGAAACGGCTTTATCGCTGATAACGGTAGTTTGTGATTTGAAACGAATTCGACATCGACTGGCGGTTTACATCCAAACCCGTCTGGCTTTTGTGTCAGCTATGTTCAATGTGCTCCAGAATTTGTTTCACTCCTTCCATCCCGATGCTGATCCTTTTACCTTGAGTATCGCTGAGTTTTCTCTCTAACCACTAGCACCATCGGTTATATATAACTCGCCTGCTTCGATTGAAACGTTCAAGTAATTCTCCTTGGGCGCAAAAGCGCAGGTGGCGTAATCAGTGAATGCGCAGGGCGGACTGTAGGCTTTGTTGAAGTCCACGAATACTTTGTCGCCCTGATATGGCTCAGTATAGTGATAACGTCCCGCGGGATAAGTGGTCTTGCCGTTACTCAAGTCTTTGAACTGAATGTAAAGCCGATGCTCCTCGACTTCAGTGGCGAGCAATTTGAGTGTCTGCCCTGCGAGCTTGAAGATGACATAACCGTCCATTTTCTCGTCCAGCGTCCCGCCGAAGATGTCCGGCATTTGGACCGTCTTCGGCGTTGCGTAACGAGTGTAGATTGCAGGGATGCGAAACTCCTGTTTGACGGGATACCACTCTCGGAGCGGAAAGCTGCGCCGCGCTTCACGTGCGTTGTCCCATAGGCGGATGCCAACTCCGTTGGCGCGGCGGATCACAACCATCTGCATCTCGTCCAGCGTGATGACGCTGGGCACATCTTTCTGATCGTCATGCAGCAGGGCAGTTTGGGTTGCCACATTGTTGACCTTGACCTTCTGTCCCCCTTCGACGGACAAGATGACGTTGTTCCCATCGAACTTGATATCGCAATCGGGGTTAGAACCTGCAATGTTGGTGCCTTTGCGAAGCCACGACAAACCCGCCAGCGCCAGCCATTTTCGCGGCGTAAGTTGGCATCTACTTCCTGCCGCCAATTTAGAATGTTTTTTTCGTATTCTCCGTTGGACATTGGATGTGATTATAAATGAATGAAGCTGGATTGAAATAGGCGACAGTCACTTGCGAAGTGACTGTCGCCTTCGCGTCTGAGCTATTCTTCCAATGTGCTGATATCTCCCTCAGGCAGTCCCTGCGCTCGCGCCTTCAACACGCGGCGCATGATCTTGCCTGAACGTGTCTTCGGAAGTTTATCCACGAACTTCACATCCTCCGGCCGCGCAATTGGGCCCATGTGAGTCGCGACGTGCTGGCGCAATTCTTCTGCCAGTTCAGGCGATGGCGCAAAGCCTGAGCGCAGGATGACGAAGGTGAAGATGCCCTGGCCTTTGACTTCGTGCGGCAAACCGATGGCGGCGGCTTCGGCAACGGCAGGATGACTCACCAGCGCCGACTCAACTTCGGCTGTTCCAAGCCGGTGGCCTGAGACTTTTATCACATCGTCCACGCGGCCAATAATCCAGAAGTAACCATCCTTATCGCGCTTGGCTGAGTCGCCT
>JAJYOH010000314.1 GCA_021796315.1 Chloroflexota bacterium | reverse complement strand
ATCGAAAACTGGGGGCGTCCTCCGGAAGAAGTCCGCGGCTTGATGAACATTCTCGAGGATGTGATCGACCGCGAATTAAACGAGCTCAACAAAGAAGGCGTGCAGCTGCGTCATATTGGGCGTTTGGAACAGCTTTCTCCAACACTCCAGGAAAAAGTTCTGGACGCTATAGATATGACCAAGCACAATGACCGCCTGATCTTGAATATCGCCTTCAATTATGGCGGACGCGATGAGATCGTCCAGGCCATCCAGAAGATGATGAAAGACGGCGTGAAGCCTGAAGCCGTAAGCGATGAACTGGTCAGCCAGTATCTTTACACGGCGGGCGTGCCTGACCCCGATCTGATCATCCGCACCTCGGGCGAACTGCGCGTCAGCAATTTTTTGATCTGGCAGGCCGCTTATTCAGAGTGGTATATCACCCCAACCTATTGGCCCGATTTCGATAAGGAGGAATACCGCCGCGCTATTGAGACCTTTGCCCAGCGCGACCGTCGTTATGGCGGAGTCTCAGAAGCGGTGGCGAATAAACTCAATGGGTAGGCGAACCGTTACGGCTTTGCTATTGCTGGCAATTCTCATGCCCGCCATCTTCTTCGGGGGAGTACTTTATTTTCTCTACATCTGTTTCTTTGTTGTGACCGCATCCTGGGAATATGCCCACATGTTCCGGGCAATCAAGTTTGAACCTTCCATCCACATTACGGTGGGAGGTACGCTCGTCATTCTCGCCGTGCGTGCTTTCTTTCCACAATTTGCCGAACTCGCCTTCAGTGTGTTAATCCTGCTGGCGATGACCTACCACCTGTTTGCTTATGAGCGCGGCCGAAACGAGGCCGCGCTTGATTTAGTGATCACCTTGGGTGGATTGATCTACCTTGGCTGGGTGGGCGCATATATGGTTGACTTGCGTTCATTACCGGACGGCGGCTGGTGGGTCATGTTCATCTTCCCGGTCGTCTGGCTGGCGGATTCGGGCGCTTACAGCATCGGAGCACGATATGGCACGCATAAAATGTTCCCGCGCCTCAGCCCCAATAAATCCTGGGAAGGGTATTGGGCCGGTGTTTTGATGGGTACGTTATATGGTGGCTTCTTCGCCTTCATGTATACTAAATTCGGTCCATTGCATGTCGACATTTGGCAGGGCGTCTTGATTGGTTTTGTGCTTAGCACGATCACCACGCTGGGAGATCTCGGCGAAAGCCTGTTCAAGCGCGAAGCTGTGATAAAAGATTCGGGCAACCTGTTCCCCGGTCATGGTGGTGCGTTTGATCGCATCGACTCGCTCATTTGGGCTGCCGTCATTGGCGTATATATGATTCGTTTTTTCTTCTTATAAATCTGGAGGACTCATGGAACATAATCATACTAGCGAGCCTACTCGCAATCTTGCACTTGAACTGGCGCGTGTTACCGAAGCCGCCGCTCTTTCTGCTGGACGTTTCATGGGGCGCGGCGACAAGGAAGCCGCAGATGCCGCGGCGGTCAACGCCATGCGCCTCGTCATGCAGTCCGTGGATATGAACGGCATCATCGTCATCGGCGAGGGGGAAAAGGATAAAGCCCCGATGTTATACAATGGGGAAGTGGTGGGCAACGGCTCTTCCCCCGACGTGGATGTGGCGGTGGACCCAATCGACGGGACTCGCCCTTTGGCTTTTGGTCGCACCAACTCGCTCTCGACGGTCGCCATTGCTCCGCGCGGGACGATGTTTAACCCCGGACCTTTCGTTTACATGAACAAACTGGCGGTTGGCCCTGAAGCCAAAGGCAAGATCAACATCGAGATGTCCATCACCGAGAATCTCAAAGCGATTGCAAAAGCCAAAGGGAAGGCTGTCGAAGATTTGACAACCATCATCCTCGACCGCCCGCGCCACGATAACATGATCGCCGAGATTCGCAAAGCCGGTGCGCGTATTCGCATCATCCCCGATGGTGATGTGGCCGCGGCGCTGATGACATCCATGCCCGATACCGGTGTGGACGTATTGGTTGGCATCGGCGGCACGCCTGAAGGCGTGTTGGTGGCTTGCGCCTTGCGCGCCATGGGTGGCGAAATCCAGGGCAAGCTCTATGCACGTGACGAAGGTGAACTGCGGCGTGGACGCGAAGCCGGATACGATTTTGAGAAAGTTCTGACGATGGACGATCTTGTCTCGTCAGAGGACGTGTTCTTCTCAGCTACCGGTATTACGGACGGCGAGTTGCTCAAAGGTGTGCGTTACTTCGGTGATGGAGCCAGGACAGATTCGCTTGTTGTGCGCGGCCTGACAGGCACCGTCCGCCAGATCACGGCTACACATCGCATCGATAAACTACACCACCTCGGCTCGATCCATTATTAAGTTTTATGTGTCAAGGTGAGGGAGATTTTTCCAACATCGTGTTTATTGAATAAACAATCTCCTTGTTATTCATCATGAACTCTCACGAATAGCACGAGGATGTTTTTATTTGTGCTTTTCACGATAATTATCAGTTTGCAATTTCACGCTTGACACAACCCCACCTTATACGTATAATCCCCGTCGCCTTCCTCGATAGCTCAATTGGCAGAGCGAGCGGCTGTTAACCGCTAGGTTCCTGGTTCGAGTCCAGGTCGAGGAGCTTTTGACATAAAATTTCCGCACTTACTCAATGTGTGAGGGCGGAAATTTTCGTTTATACTCATAAATAGCCGATAGGAGTTAGAAATGGATCAATATGATTATGCCCAAGTCAAAACCTATTTAAGGGGCGGTGTTTATTTTTGGTGCACTGACACAAAACAAATCAACAAATTAATGGCTCAAATAAAAGAAATAATCCCATCTGCATATTTTGATTTAAAGTCAAAATTGCCAATAGGTGAAGCATACTCATTCGAAATAAAGGGATTGGGGGGCAAAGATTGGGACGTCAAATGGTGGATTATTAAGCTGATGTGTCAAGATTCATGGGAACCCATCGGTGTCGAAGCGGTGCCAGGCCGAACAGATTACGACATTCATCAATTCAAGCGCAAAACAATCTCATAATATTCTCTTGGATTTCTCCCTCCAATCCAGAAACTCCTTAAACAATTCCATGTCTTTATTCTTGTCTGGGCTCTTCTTGTTTTTTCCTAATGTGTTGATTCTCTTTTGAACTTCGCCATCATTCAAATTTGAGTAAAACTCATCGGTAATCTTAATGCTGGCGTGCAGGACGTTCATACTAACCGCCTTGTAATCTTCATAATTTTTTGAATATGCTAAGCCATAATGAATATGCCCATGCCTGAACTTATGGGGAGAGTGGTAAGGCAGGTTGGCATTGAGTAAAAATTCTTTGATATTCCTTCCTGCTAAAATTGCCCGATGCTCACCTACTGACTTTACATGCAAATCAATTTGTCCAGTGTCGGGCGATAGGGGAGCAAACCAGAAACCTTTAGGTTATACAACAGACTTCCACACACATCTTTGATGAGTTTCCACGCGTTGGCCGTGAAAACTAGTCAAGTGATTTCTGGGCTCCCGGATATTTTGTACTTGCAGGCATGCATCCTTATCCAGCCGAAATGATCAAGGGCTTTATTAAACAAATCCGTCAACAGCAAGGGCTTCCGTTTGATTGAGGGCGTTTGTTGGATACTCTGCTCAGAGAACCAAACCGGAAAGGCCATCATCCATATCTTTTCTCTCCCGTCTTATAGATTTGCTGATCAAATAACCGGAGAATCAAGATATTTGAAAATTTATCCCTGACAGCAGCTACTGCCGCATCCTTCTTTCCAGATTTCCTTGCGCCAAAGGATTATTGATACTATACTAACGTTCGAGATTCGTATATGGCAGATATTACACTTGGCAGAATCGGTGAACTATTACGTGGCATGTTTGAATTGCTGTGGACAAAGCCAGGGGGCATGTCCGTAGAAGTTATCCTGTCAGTCTTACCAGAAATAACACAGCTTACTGAATACAAAAAAGGTTATTCCCTCTCGACAAATATGCCGAGATACGAGCGAATCATTCGACTCGCTACGGTGCCTCTCGTTAAAGCAAGCTGGCTCTTCAAAAACGACAAGGGACGTTGGTATCTCACCGAGGAAGGACGGCGGGCAGGCAGAAAGTACGCCAATGCGCAGGAGTTGTATAAAGAAGGCCTGATACTCCTTGAGGAACGAAGACAAAATGCTTCTTTATACAACATAGTAGCTGAGGGGGCAGCAGAAGAAGCCTGCGTGCAAATTCAAAAATTCCTGCGAGTCACAAAACGCGCTGAGTTTCTAAGACTAATCGTGGATCTTCTATTAGCCATGGGATATCATATAAGTTGGGTGGCGCCTCCCGAAAAAGATCACGGGCAAATTGATATTGTTACCCAGGTAGATCACACTAGAAATCAGAGGGGCGCGTATTTAAGCATACCGGCCAACCCGTTACTATTGAAGGTTTGAAGACTTATTTGTCAATTTTGGGTCCAAATGATTATGGGCTATACGTATCTACCGGCGGGTTTACAAATGATGTTTTGGAGGAATCCGTCAGACACTTTCCCAAAAACCACACTTTGGGATTAGGAGAAATTCTTTGATTTATGGACTGTAAATTACGAGAAATTGAGCAGGGAAGCCCATACCCGTTTCTCCCTCAAGGCAGTATACTTCGTATATGAACTTGAGTGACATTGAGTAATTCTAAATTAGTTGCCAGAAGTTTCTCTCAGTTGCTAAATCGTCTATTCGAATCGAGGGTCGATTATGACACTTCCAGATAGGCATCCTTTTGCGGAAAATATAAGTGTTCTGTTTGAAGAACTCAAACTTGCAATTCAATGGAATAGGCCAAGCATTTTACTGGCAATTTGCAGATCGAATTCCAGCCAGATGAAAGCAGAAAATGATCTGAAGAATAAGCTGCAACAACTCGGTATTCGTGTCATTAAAATAGAAGTCAGCGGCCATTCGCCTTTTGTTTTCCAACAAATCTTAAACTTGAGAGGCAGGGATAAAATTGTTTTTTTCATTTCAAATATTGATTGGGGTGGAGGACCGGATGGAAAAGACACATACAGGAACTTAAACATGAACCGGGAAATCCTGGTGGAAAATCAGGTCAAGGCTGTTTTCTGGTTGACCAGAACCGAAGCGCTGAATCTCCCGAATTACGCGCCTGATTTTTGGGCATTCCGTCACCAGGTAGTTGAATTTGCCGCGTCGCGTGGGGGCGAGAGAACCAAGCTACCTGTCGGACTATTGATCTGGCATGGACAGAACATTAATGATGCGCCGGAAAAAGTGAAGGAGAGAATCGAGACTTATGAGAGATTCATGATAGAGCTGCCAAATAGCCACGAGTCACTATCGTCGCGCATAGAACTCCTTTATACAATCGGATATCTTTATTGGATTTTGGGAGACACCACGAAAGCATTAGAGTTATTGCAGTCTGGGATCGATCTTGTCCATCGCCCTGAATTGTCTATCATTCGGACATGGTTGATGAACGGGATAGCGATCCTTTACTACGAAAAAGGGGAATACAAAAGAGCAGATGGGATTTACAGAGATCTGATTGCCAAATACCCGGGCGACAGCATCCTGAGAATAAATTCTAGTATTACACTCTGTGTGCTTGGAAAAAATTTCGACGCGATTTCCGAAAGCAAAAAGGCTGTCAAACTTAATGCAACCGAGGCGAGAATTTGGAATCGCCAGGGATGTATCTATATGTCGGCAGGAAAGCTGGATGAGGCGGTCCCAATTCTCAAAAGGGCGATAGAACTCGCACCGACCTCTTCTGTTTTTTACGAATCATTAGCAATCTGTTATTACATGCTTGGTCTGATGGATGAATCTGCCAACCAAATCAGGATTGCTTACAATTATGCAGGAGATCAACATTTTTTCACTGAGCTCTACGAGGAGACTATTCATGGAAGGCCTGAAAAATCATTAGGCTTATTAAGAGCTGCTTTAACTTCGGGAAAAATTTCCAAGGCAGATATCAGACGGAATTTCAATGTGCAGATCATATTCGGCGGCTCACTTTTCGATGGCTCATCCCACTGATTTTTAATGATTCTGGAGCTCAGAGAATAGCTAACATAATGATAAGAGAGACTTTTGAAGCCATTTCCCGGGAGATATATGATTCAAAGATCAGTAAGTAAAGCTCCATTGATTCAATCGATGCAAAAAAACGATGAATTATAAGGTTATCCTCCTCTTAATAAATATCAGCATAGCCTTGGTTATGGCTTTCATCGCACACCGAAAGTCTAAAGTGCCAGGTGCATTCAGTATGACGGTCCTCTCTTGGTCGCTGATCATCTGGTCATATTCATACCTTTTACATGTTATTCGACCAGACCTTGCTCTAGATAAGTTATGGATAGCCATCCTGTTCTCCGGCATGACCTGTGCGGCATCAGCACAATTAACGTTCTCGCTTTCATATACAAATCATCCAGGTTGGCTTAGCCGTTTCGCGATCATCCTGCTCGCGGTCATGCCATTAATCACTCAGCTATTATTTTGGGTAAAACCTTGGAGCGCCATCTTCTTTCAAAATCAAAATGCGCTGGAATCCCTGGATTTTTTTGGAAGTGCGTGGGGGAGAATTACAACTTTTTATCTATTTAACCTAACCGGCGCAAGTGTCTTGTTGCTACTTGATACATACATCCGAAAACCGCGCCCACTCTTTATTCGCTCATGGCCCATCCTGGCTGGGTCAATGGCCCCTTTACTTGTCCAGATGCTTAATATAGTAGGATTAAACCCACTCCATCAAAATGTGACTTCGCTCTTGGCATTTACTCTTACCGGCCTTGGGTTTTCATACGCTCTCCTTAATCAGAGGCTGATTGATGCTGTCCCGGTTACACGCGATGCCGTTGTGAACGGGATAAGTGATGGCTGGATTATATTGAATACACAAGACATCGTTGTCGATATTAATCCGGCTGCCGAACGCATCGTCGGTCTCACGCGCGATAAAGTCTATGGTCGCCCCGTCAACTCAATCTTGAGCGATCTGCCCAGCCTGGGACAATCGTTAATAGGCAGCCAGGAATTGGAAATGAAGAGGAGTTTAAAAT
>JAJYOH010000313.1 GCA_021796315.1 Chloroflexota bacterium | reverse complement strand
CCCAGTTAAAAGCGCCAGAAGAGATTGATGTGTATCAATTGCTCGATCTGGCAATAGCAAGAGCGCAAAGCGCACAACAAAATATACAAAACCAAGTTGAAATTTTGAGAAATTTTTCCGATAGCTTACCGCCTATTATGGTCGAAAGAAATTCTTTCTTGGATACTTTAACCAGCGTTATCAAGAATGGCGTTGAAGCAATTGAGGCAGAAGGAACCGTAACGATTAAAACACGTTTAACAAACCGTGCTGGAGACGATCTCATAAAAAGAGATTTTATTGAAATAGAAGTTTCCGACACAGGCAAAGGTATCCCGTCTTCAGACCTTCCCAAGATCTTCGACTTGTTTTATACAACCAAAGGAGAAAAAGGATTAGGATTTGGACTTTGGAGGGATCGAACGTTCATTAGACGTTACGGCGGAGATATTGATGTTCAGAGTGAATTAGGTAAAGGCTCAATTTTTACCGTTCGTATTCCTGCCGACACCAATTCGTGACAGCACGCGATAAATATTATGAAGAAATATTCAGTCTTAGTAATAGATGATCAAGCCAACTGGCGCGAATTGCTGGTTGAACTCCTTAGCGATGAATTTTATGTAACAAGCGCCAAAGATTATGAAGGCGCTCTAAAAGCGATTCAAAATCAAAACCCTCCTTTTCATGTAGTGGTAACTGATATACGTCTCATAGACGAAGAGGTGGGAAACGAAGATGGTTTGAAATTAATTGAATACTTGAACAAGCGCGGCGATGAAACTAGAACCATTGTGGTTACCGGTTATGCCACTCTTGGCACTGCAAAGCGCGCATTGTCTGCTCTCGACGCATACGACTATCTTGAGAAACGGCCTTCTGACGGCTCGTCATTTAATATCACTGAATTTCAAGCAATTGTCCATCGTGCGGCTGAGGATGTTGAGGAGAAGCGACCAAACGGATTCGCAGATATTCCCTATAAAGTCCTTGTACTTGAGTCTGACTCGGACCGGCGCTCAAAATTAGAAGATGCCTTGCGAAAAGATGGTTATCAAGTTACGGCTTTGGAAAACGCTGAAAAGCTGGAATACCCGCCCTATACCACAGACAGAGATTATGCCTTGACGCTTGTGGATGAATCGCTAACAACAGATATTGTATTTGAAAAATTACAGCGTTTATCTCCAAAAGGAAAAATTATTATTATTACGTCACATGATGTTGGCAAAATTATGGACGCGATGCGCGAACATCCCGTCCTCACCGTGCTGGCTATGCCTGACGGGCAATTAAATGATGGGGATTTACGAGACATGCTTCATGAGGCGCTAGCAAATGGCTCGAGGAAATATGTTTCAGCACAGATAAATTACCCCAACCAGCTAGAACAAGTTATTACCAAAGGGATTGTTGGACAAACCTATCATATCAATTTGTCAGTTCAGGATAATCCTTCCGAGAATGCAGTGGGGATCAATCTTGCGTTGCAAGGTAGTAAAAAAGGAAAGATTAGATTGCGTCTGTCCGTTCATGCTAAAGGAATAAAAATAAAACCTGAGACCGAAAGATATTGGGATATTCCCTTATCAACCGAATGCCCCCAGCCCTGTCATTTTTTGATCACTCCAGAAAACGTCGGACACAACGATATTACGATTGAGATTGTTCAAGAGAACCGCTGGCTGGGACGCATCCAAATGAAGTTAGATGTTGTATCTCAATCTTTGGGAGAAAATCAATGGATGAGAAAAGATATTCCGTTTTAGTTGTTGATGACCAGCCTAATTGGCGTGAATTGCTGGTTGACTTGCTTAAAGATGAATTTAACGTAAAAAGCGTCACCGGCTACAAAAGTGCTTTGGAGTCTATTCAGAGCCAAAATCCTCCTTTTCATGTTGTCGTGACCGATATGCGCCTCAAAGATGAAGAGGTAGGCAATGAGGATGGGTTGAAGTTAATTGGATATCTGAATGAGCGTGGTGATGAAACCAAATCTATAGTGGTTACTGGTTATCCATCGCAAGAAGTCGCTAGAAGCTTACTAAAATTGGATGCTTATGACTATCTGGAAAAATATCCTTCTAAGGGAGACTCTTTCAGCCGCGATGAGTATTTGAAGATTGTTCGCCAAGCAGCCAATGAGGCGGAAGGTGCTAAAAATCTAATAAATATCTTTGTTGTAATGCCTTTCGCAGAAGAATACAAGCCCATTTATGAGTATGTTCAAGAAGTTGCCCAATCAATGAATAAAGTGTGCAAGAGAGCAGACAAACCTCTGGGAAATGATACGGGCGACGACATTTTGACTGATATTGATTACGGTATCAAGAATACTGAAGTAGTCATTGCGGAATTAAGCGACGTTAAACCAAATGTATTATTTGAGTCCGGTGTAAGCTACGCCTGGCAAAAGAAAGTAATCTTGATCGCACGAAAAAGTGAAGAGAAAAATATACCAGAAATATTATCTCGTCGCAGAATTATCTTTTATCCTGGGAAGTTGGGCGGGGAGAAAGTATTGAAAGATGGCTTGAGCAACAGATTGCTGGAGGAATTTTCTAAGGGCAAGCCTAAAAGCTTGCTTCCCACTGTTGATCCTTCTTTGTGTTTCGTCATAACTTCTCCGGAAGAAGATGGACGCGATACTTTTGATGCTATTATAAAAAGATCAATCGACAAAGCAGGTATGAAAAGCACCTATCTGTGGGACAAGGCAAATTGGGATAGGCCTGGTACCAGAATCGGCAAGCATGCAGTGATTGAAGAAAAATTACGAGAGGCGGGCTGTGTTGTCGCTGACTTGTCCTGGAACGACCCTACGGCTTTTTATTTGGCTGGCCTTGCTTATGGATTGGGGAAAAAATATAAATTCCTTTATCATCAGGACAAAAAACCGCCATTTGATATTCGCCATCTAAATTTGATACGACATTCTAAAAATAGCGATGCTGAGCGCGAGAAAGCGCGAAATGAATTGCTCGAATGGTTACAGTCTATAATGAAAGATCAAACGGTATTGCATCCATCGTCGGGCATGATATCTTTCACCCCCCCAAAGACAGGACAAGACGAAAAACAAACGCATATATTGTTTCTTGCCGCGGAACCTAAAGATCAAGTACGTTTGCGTTTAGGCCAGGAATTTCGCGAGATTAGAGACGAATTGTTAAAGTCTCCAAATCAAGATTGCTTCGCTCTTGAGTCGCCAGAACTTTCTTTGCGCCCCAAAGATATTACTAGAGCCTTGTTAGACACCAATGCTTCAATCATCCATTTTTCTGGACACGGCGGAGTCGGGGGGCAATTGATTTTTGAGTCGGAGGATGGCGCTGCGTTACCGGTCGAAGCAAATATTTTGGCAGATTTATTCAAACAATTTTCCGAAAAAGTCAAATGTGTGATTCTAAATGCCTGTTATTCTGAGAAGCAGGCAAAAGCCATATCACAGCACATTGATTATGTGATTGGGATGAAGCAAGGAATTAGCGATGGTGCGGCGATGGCCTTTTCCATCGGCTTTTATCAGGCACTTGGCGCAGGCAGGACCATCGAGAAAGCATTCGAGTTGGGCAAAATCCAAAACGGCCTTCAAAGCGCGCCTGAATATGAAACCCCGGTTTTACTCAAGCGAAGCTCGTAATCTCTCGTTTTACTTTTCGATCCTGTAAATCTGAAACCCTGCCCTTGCCAGCAAACCCGGGATTAGCTTGACAGTCTCGATATCTTTAGCGCGTTCTTCATCAGACAGATGGTCCCAGTCAATTAGGTCGGGATGTAGTTTTCGTCCGTCGTCGCGCGTGCCGTATTTCCACCCTTCATGCGCTTTATCCTCACGCCAGCGTTCGTGCTCCATCTTTGCCAATTTGAAAATTTCTTCATTCTTGAACTTGAATTTTTCCCCTCCGTAATCGCGCCACGGTCGAATTCCATATCCGAGCGCGGCGAGCTTGATACCGATGTGATCAGCCTGACGGCGATTGGATTCCTTTAATTCCTCCGAAAGTTCATTCCACTTTACCATGCTTGGATTATCCTTAATTGTTTTTTTCTTTTCCGTTTCCCGTCTTACATAATCTTCATGGATGACATGCGCCAACGCCTCGTGTGTTCCATCATCCAGCAATTCGATCTTGCAAGTATTTTCCAGAAGGCCGAAGGCGCTGATGTTCTTAAACTCGGGGCTGTTGGTCTCTCTGAGGAAAGCTGCCAGCCCGACGTCTTCGGTCATGCTGATCATCAGTTCCTTATTGTGGTCTTCCAGATATTGCAGGAGAGTAAAGCCGGTCTGCAGCCCGAACGTCGAGTCCTCGAAACAAATATAGGTATTTGTGAATGGGAGTTGTTTGTCTGCTTCCACTGGAAAGATTGTTTCATCTAGTTTCGGCCAGTTGAGGCTGTGTTCCTCCAAAGCAAACTCGCATGTCTGCTTCAATAACGGGAAACGGACTTTGAGATTTGAGAGTCTGTCCCCGGCATTGGGATCAACGATGGTGATCTTTATTCTTCGCTCTTTATCTTTGTTTTGCAGACACCATTCGCGCGCCGCATGGACGATCAGATACTCCGCCAGCCTGCCCATCCCAATAATCAATAAATGCGGGGACCGATGCGTAACAAAAGTATCACGCAGCAGGATACGCGCACCGCTGTCGTACACGTTGAACATTTCGACTCGAATGGGTGAGGTTTGCTCCCTCGCGAATTCACGCTCTCTTAATATCGTCCACAGATAGGGATCCGCCAGATGGAGAGTGCAAACCAGCGATGTTCCCCTGCGATCCCGCATAAGGATTTCAGCCTGCTCCGCTATTTCGACATTGGTTGCATCTTCACCACACACGGCGATCAAATGTTTTGCCTGCCGAACACCGGCTTTGAGCAATATTCTGGTATCCCGCGCATTTCCAATGATCGCGATCGCTCCCAACTCCCGGCAAATTTCCAGATAGGGATTATTACCGTCCTGTTCAATGACCACCACCTGCTGATCCGCCTTCCGAAGGTCTTTGGTTAATAGCAATCCCTTTTGCCCTAACCCGCAAATAATAAAATGATTGGTAGTGCGTACGAGTCTGAAAAGTTCGAGCTGTTCTTTGAAAACCACCATAAAAGCCTGAGCTAGGGTGTATGCGGCTAAGGCCGGGGAAAGAAACCGGGCGATTTGAAGGGAAAGAGGAACTGGCGAAAGGGAGCTGAAATCTGCTTGCAGTGAGAATAGCTGCAATGATCCATATAGTGAGTCCCAGAAGGAACGTTGGTTGCCACTTGGAGACGGGTATTGTGAAAAACCTATGAATCCAAGTGCGATCGACGCAAGACCCAATAGCAATATAACTGGCCATTCGATATCGTTCCAGACCATCTGAAGCCAATTACGCCATGAAACATCAGGGTGTTTTCTGAGAATGTAATCGTTAGGAATCAACTTGAAGCCAGACATATTGCCGCTCCTGCAACATCACAGATTATATTCTAAGAAACCGCATCGGGAAACCGTTCGAATCTTGCGATCTCTTGTTTTTTCCCCACACCAAGACAGGTATATGATTTCTCAAAGCCAAGTTCTTGATTTTGGCTTTGAACTGCATAGCTTTACTCATAATAGGAACTCGATATATTCCCTGACGATTTTCTGGATTCTGAAGTGCGTGGCATAGTCGTACAGTTGATCCATATTCCTATCTCTGCGTACCACGTATTCTTTCAAGGCTTCGTTCACGAATTGGACACCCATGTGATTCCTGCTTCGCAACACATCGCAGATCGTTCTTTCGAGATTAAAGGTCTTGATGGGGTTTCCGTGCGGTGATTTTGTTGTGGTTAGTCCTAACGGGTACGAATCCCGATTTACAAAATATACTTTGGCCCCGCTTGCTTTTAGCGACGTTGCATTATATCCGGCCGGCACGGTCACTGAATAAAATAGTGGTGTACGATCGGTCAGATCTAAAAGATAGAGCGCAGTTTCATGAGAGAAGATCGCTCCTTTATATCTTGACTGGAGAGCGACCATCTCATCAACCATAAAGCTAGCAGCTGAATAGACGCCTCTGGAAATCCGCTGAATCTCTCCGTTTTTCTCCAGAATTGAAAGATATGTTCTCGGAATCCCATATCTTGCCAGATCAGAGGTGGGCAGGATGCCATTCTGGTCTTTTTGAATATCTCGAATTTTCTCAAGGCGGTCCTTTTCGCTCTTTACATCTATGCTTATATTATGTGAAAAATAAGCACGGATGCAAAACAGGCAACCTTGTTTTTGCAGCAGGCTGACATCGGTTATTTCAATTCACCTAACATTTAGTCCGCTGATCATAAATCATACGCCAAGAAGTAGTTGGAAATGGATGATAGAAGAAGCCGTCCGCACAGGAGGTCTCTCTTGATAGCTCCAGCAGCGCGGCGCAAAACTAGCGACGAATCGTTTCAAGATTGCCAACGGCTATTCGATTCTTCTCGAAGTGACGCTTTGGAATCTCTTGCCTTCATGTTGGGATGTCTACGAGTTGTCAGTCATAAGTTTCGCTATGTCTATTGGGAACAAAGGGCTTAAGTATTTCTCCGGCTGCTGCGTTGCAGATCCCGTTCCAACTCCCGCATAATGACAAGCGACGCAAGAGCAAGGAGTATGAGCGCGAACACTTCTACTCCAATTCCAACGCTTGCGTGTTCCTCGAGGAAAAAAAGAAGAAGAATCGCGCGCTCTTGACAATTTTTGACAGGTGGGCGTAAAATGCCGCCATTCATAAGGTGTACGCTGACGGGAGAACTGTCTCTGTAGACCGGAAACGCAGACTGAAAAGCCCCTTCTTCGTGAAGGGGCTTTTTGTTTTAACTCATCGTTCGGTGGATGCCGTGTCAAAAAATTGCAGGTCTGTGTGGGCATCAACTGAAATATTGGGCGAATTTGTAGTACTGCGTAATGCAATTCAATCGTATTACATAATCGTGTGAGGAAAAATGGAAACTGCCTTAAATTTAACTGAAGAAGAGCGGATCAACGCTTTTGCACGTGAGCTTGGGATTGCTTTACGTCGTATTTTGGATGTGGATAACGTCCATCCACCTATGCCAATTGATTTGCCCGTTCCATTGA
>JAJYOH010000312.1 GCA_021796315.1 Chloroflexota bacterium | reverse complement strand
TTGCGAAATACCAACGAAAAGCGGCACATAAGCGTGCTGTACCAACTGCCCGGTCTCAGGATCGGTCGTAGTTCGGATTGAGCTATCCCATTCGATCTGTTGCAGGTTCTGGATCAATTGATAAGCGGCAGAAACCGTATTCGGCACGGCAGCAAAATTATCATTACCAGCCTGCAAAACCACTCCCCCAATGTGATGATTGACGATCAGGTCGTATATTTTAGATTGATCGTTTATATCGCTCCCGGTGAAATTGACCAGAAACAACTGGCCTACGCGCTCCTCAGGCGTCATCTTATCGAACAATTGACGGACGGATGGCGGAGGCGTAGCGGTCTGGGCCCGGACTTGAAGCGGGTTGCCGAACGAAGCCAGGATCAGCGCCGCGAGCATGAACGCATAAAAAGCGCGCTTCAATCCTTGGCGAGGGATCACGCCTGCCTCCCCACTGTTCGCAAAGCAAGTTGCGGATCATCGGTGAAGATGCCGTCCACACCCCAGGTGTTGAGACGCGCAATATCTTCAGGCTTGTTCACCGTCCAAACGTGGATGCGGCGTTTCAACTGATGCACGCGGCTGACCTGTTGCGCGTTGACATCCGTCAGATAAGGATGCAATGCGGCATATTCGCCAAATGAAAAACCGAAGGAACGCGCCCAGGCGCCCATCCAACCGCCGAGCGCCAATAATCCACGCGGGACTTCCGGCAGGAAACGCTCTGCCTGCTTGAGGTTGGATACAAAGAACGAGGAGAAGATCACACTTTTCTCCAGGCCATGTTTCCTGACCAACGCACAGACCTTTTCCACGAGCGCGTCGCGCGGTGTGGCATAGTTGGTCAGTTCAACGTTGATGAATATTTTTTTGCCAACAGTTTCAAAGACTTCTTCGAGGGTCGGGATTCTGGTTCCGCGAAATTGCTCCGAGAAGAAACCGCCCGCATCAAGCGAGCGCAACTCAGCAAAAGTTTTTTGGGCAAGGCGGCCAGCGCCTTCGGTGGTCCGGTCTACGGTCGCGTCGTGGAAAACAACAATCTGCCCATCAGCAGTAAGCTTGGCATCTAGTTCAATGGCATCTGCGCCTTGGACGAGGGCAAGTTCAAAAGACGGGATTGTATTCTCCGGCGCATGAGCCGAAGCGCCGCGATGGGCGAAGATGATGGGATGAGGTATGTCGGTAAGCATGATTTGCGTTTCTCGTTTTGCGTTTTGCGAAAATAAAACAAAAAGCGCAAAACGCAATGGATTTAGATTTCCACAAAGTAAGCTTGCCCGGCGCGGTCGATCATTTCGCGCGACATGCTCGGCGGAACGGCCAGATAGGATGAAATGTCAATGATCTGGTCGCACAGATCGCGCGGATGCGAGGCGCGCAACTTACGGTTACGTTTGATGTACCATTCCTGCAAAAGATAAGCGAGGCCCTGATCGTTATATTCGATCTTTTTATCGGCGGCAACGCGCTTGAAAATCTCGCGGTATTCTTCGTAAGACGGATCGCCGATCTCGACCTTGTGACGCAGGCGGCGCAGGAAGGCTTCGTCCACCAGGTCCTTTGGCGGAAGATTTGTCGAGAAGACGATCAGCACATCAAACGGCACCTCAACCTTTCGTCCGGTGTGGAGGCGCAGGAAGTCAACACGATTTTCAAGCGGGACGATCCAGCGGTTCAACAAGTCACGCGGGCGGACTTGCTGTCGCCCGAAGTCGTCAATTAATAAAATGCCGCCGTTGGCCTTGACCTGGAACGGGGCCTCATAAAATTTATGTGTGTCATCGAAAACCAGATCAAGACCTTCCAACGTGAGTTCACCGCCAACAACAATGAACGGACGGCGGATCTTTACCCAACGCGGATCGCGGCGCGTATTCGAACGCAGGTTGCCCGTGGAACTCCCGTTAGTTTCTCCTTCGAGAGCCAGACGATGACTGATTGCATCGTAAACCTTAATCACTTGTCCATCAAGGTATAGCGCGTATGGAATGTACATGGTCTGACTGAGAACAAGGTTGCCAAAAGCGCGCGCAATACTGGTCTTGCCGTTGCCAGGCGGGCCGTACATAAAGATGGACGTGCCGGAGTTGAGTGCCGGGCCAAGACGCTGGAAGGTCGATTCGGAGAGGACCAATTGAGAAAGGAGCTGACGCATGGTGCGAGCGGTTACCGTCAGTCGCCCGCTTTTTTGGCGGCGAATGGATTCGTTGTAGACTTCGAACGGCACAGGAGCCTGTCCCGCATATTGACTGCGGTCGAGCGCTTCGCGGGCGCGCACATTTCCAGCCGTGGTGATGCCATACGTATAAGCGCCTTCGCCCAACCCGCCTTGCGACGACCTGACTTCGATGAATTTTTCCTGCTTTAGGGCAATTAATAATTGGTCCGTTACACCGGCAAAAGGCAGGGCGATTTCCTCGGCGACCTTAAAGCCAGTCAGATAACCGCGCGAATACAGCACCTTCAACACAAGATCCTGGAGCCAGAGGGACGAAAGCCCGGTATCTTCGAGGTTGTTGATCTGGGGCGGAATAAATGAAACAGTCAGATTGGTCATACGTCATCCCCTCCTAGATGGGGAAATCAAAAACAATTTCAGCAAACAAAGCGGATTATAGCACGGCAAATCGACACCACATCCTGACAAACACATTTCGATTGGAGAGACGAAACTCGCGCACAATGCCGGCTTTTTTTTCGTTTATAATCACCGGACTATGAAGCTATCTGTGGTTATTCCGGTCTATAACGAAGTTAAAAATATCGAAGAAATCTTGAAGCGCGTCAAAGCCACCAAACTAACAGGGGAGATCATAGTCATAGATGATGGTTCCCAGGACGGCACCCGCGACGTGCTCAAAAAGTTGGATGGCAAAACAGGTATACGCGTCATCCTGCATGAGCGGAATCAGGGCAAGGGCGCTGCGGTTCGCACCGGACTTCAAGCAGCGCGCGGCGACGCCATTCTGATCCAGGATGCGGATCTTGAGTACAGCCCCCACGATTATCCTGTCCTGCTTGAGCCGATCATCAACGGCACGGCAGATGTGGTCTATGGTTCGCGTTTTCTGGGCGGGCCGCGGCGCGTGACAATGTTCTGGCACATGATCGCCAACAAGATGCTGACGTTCATGACGAATATTTTATACGACACGATCCTGAGCGATATGGAAACAGGCTACAAGGTATTTCGGCGCGAAGTGATCGAAGGAATGACATTGCATTCCAGCCGCTTCGATTTCGAACCCGAATTCACCGCCAAAATCCTGAAACGCCACTACCGCATTTATGAGGTCCCCATTTCGTTCAATCCGCGGGACTACTCGCAAGGCAAGAAGATCAAACTAAAAGACGCCTTTGAGGCGGTCTGGACTCTATTGAAATACAGGTTCACCGATTAACGCATGAGGGTGGGCGTCAAAACTTTGGGAGAAGAACTTTCTAACCCCGCACGATGTGACAGGCTTGCGCGGAAAGCATATTTCAGGAACTCGAAGTATAATCATGGCGAATGAACGATCTGTTTAATCAAATTCTCCAGGCGCTTAGCAGTCCACTAGGGGGTGTGGTATTTCACATCCTGGTTATCTACTCAATTGCCACCACGTTTCAATCGGCCTTTAACCACTGGCGCTTGAGCGGGTTCCCGCAGGCTCGGCGCACCGTGCTTGGATTGGGGTTATTACTGACCACGCAGTTGCTGATGTTCATATTTAGCGGACTCGGTTGGCAACAAATCGTGAATGCAACCGCCAATCTACCGATGCTTGACCGGGCTTTTACCCTCTTTACCATAGTTTGGGTCATCTGGTTATGGGGCTTTCCAGAACCCAACCGCCCCGCTGATTCAGCCTTTATTTTGGTAAGTGTCCTGATAGGCACAGCTCTGGCGTTGAATCTGCTAGCTTGGCCTGCCCAAGCTTCTCTCATTGCCTATAACGCCACCAACAACGACTTTCTTTGGCAAATCGCGTCAATCAGTTTCATTCTGATTGGTTCGCTCATCCTCGATATCCGCCACCCCAATGGATATGGCAATGGGATAGCTTTTCTTACCATTGCTTTTCTAGGTCATGTCGGCCATTTGGCGATTCACGAGAGCGGCAATTACTCCGGTATTATCCGGTTGGCTTATCTGGGAGCATTTCCCATTCTACCGACCCTGGTGCAACGGTTCCAGGCGCCTATTAATTTGCCTGACAGCCGGCCTTCCAGCGTAAAACAGGATACGCCCATTCCCGAACGCAGACGATACAGCACCGATCCCAAAACCTTCCACGCATTATTATCGTTAGCCGCAGAATCAACCGCGCCGAACGTCAGTGCGGCAATTACACGCGCCATCGCGCAGACCATGCTTGCGGATCTGTGTTTCCTCATCGATTTGACCGATAACAAAAATCAGCTTGTCATTGCCAGCGGATATGATCTAATCCGTGAAGAAAATCTAGCGGGCGGAGTAATAAACAAACCCTCCATCCCGATGCTGACCAACTCTCTGCAACGCGGACGCCCGTTGCGTCTGCCGGCATCCAGCACATCCGCAGACATCAAAGGTTTAAGTGACCTGCTCGGTTTGAGCGCTCCCGGACATTTGCTCAGTGTTCCCATCCTGACACCAGAAAAGGATCCCATGGGTGGCATCTTGTTGCTGTCGCCATATTCCAATCGCCAATGGTCCGCCGAAGACCAAGCCTTCCTGACCAATATTGCCGTCTCGCTCGTCCCGATCGTTCAGCGCAGCCGGAAGGCAAGCGGGCCTGAACAGCAAGGAGAGCAGACTCGTCAAACGCAGGAGCTGGCGCCAAATAAAATAGCTGAGTTGGAGCGCCGCAACGATGAGCTCTCGAAGCAGATCGAAGCGATGAACCTGGAAGCCGAGAAAGAGGCTTCAAAAGATGAAAACGTGGCAGCCCTGATGGTCATACAGGAAGAATCACAGCGCACCATTGACCAACTCCAAAAAGAGCTTGAGTCCCTGCGCGGCAAGGGCAAACGCTCCGAGTCGCAGGTAGAGAAGGAATCTAAAGCCACGCTGCAGGAAGTTGCCCGCCTTCAGAATCAACTGGCAGAAACCAACATCAAGATCCTGGAACTCGAAAAAAGCGATGGGAGTCACCAGAAACCCAGCGAACAGGCTGAGGTAATCGCATCCATCTCGCAGGAATTACGCCAGCCCATGTCATCCGTTGTGGGCTATACCGATCTGTTGCTTGGCGAATCGATTGGCATTCTTGGCGCGTTACAGCGTAAATTTGTCGAGCGCATTAAAGCATCCACAGAACGCATCCGCAATTTGATCGACGATATGATCCAGGTCACCACATTTGAAACCGGACTCGCCGGTCTCACGCCGGAACCGATTGACATCGATCTCATTATTGATAACGCCATGGCATATACAAGCAGTCAAATACGTGAGAAAAATATTTCCATGCATCTTAACCTGCCCAAGAAAGTCGTCCCCTTGAACGCGGACCGTGAAGCCCTGCAACAGATCATGATCCATCTTTTACAAAACGCAGGCGCCGCGACACCCATCGAAGGCAACATTCGTCTCAAGGTCCAGACCACGAAAGAGAAAGAGCAGGAATACGTCATGATTCAGGTGACTGACGGCGGCGGCGGCATCCCCGCCGACGATCTGCCGCGCGTCTTTACGCGCCTATATCGCGCCGATAATGTTCTCATCCAGGGCGTCGGCGATACCGGCGTTGGACTTTCAATCGCAAGAACCTTGACGGAATCTCAACACGGACGCATCTGGGTTGAGAGCCAGCCCGGCAAAGGCGCAACGTTCAGTGTGCTATTGCCGATTGCAAAAAGTCCAATTGAAACGAACCCAAAGAAGGGATCGAAATAATGCAAGCGGTACGTCAATTGAGGGGGGGATTGATTTATGGAGTGGTCTCCGTCCTGCTCGTCGTTGGAAGCCTTTCCCTGGCGCTGGCAGAAAACGCGCTGCCAGCCACGCATCTCACACCGACCTCGAGCCTGCCCGCCGTTCCCCAGACTTTAACGCCAACCCAGCCAGGGTTCACCCAAGCGCCGACATCGACGCCGTTGCCCACTCAAACACCTCTGCCGCCCACCAATTGCCCGCCCCCGCCCGGCTGGATACTGATCGCTGTTCAACCTGGCGACACGCTGGAAAATCTGGCAACGCGTTATCACACAACCGCCGGACAAATCGAGCAAAGCAACTGCCTGCTGACCTCCAGCCTGGCCGTTGGCTATGGCATTTACGTGCCTTACGTTCCGCCGCAATACCGACCTACATTGGCGGTCTGGTGCGGTCCGATCCCAGGCTGGGTACGCAATTACATTGTCCAGCCCGGCGATCATCTGTATCGAATTGCGCTGCAATACGGCACAACCACGGCCGACATGCAACGGGCGAATTGCATTAGTGATCCAAATAACATCCCGGTCGGTTTGCAATTATTGGTACCGAACGTCCCAACGATCACACCGGGCATAACGTTCATTCCACAATTCGGCTCCCCGACCGGAGTCCCGACCGAACCGCTGACATTGACTCCCTTGCCATTCACCGCCACCGTTGAACCAACTTTCACCAGCAGCCCGAATACATCCACATCCGTCCCGCCAACTGCGACAATTACCACCCTTCCAACAATAACACCATAGCTCACGTTCAGCAGTCTGTCACCGTCTCATGAAATCATCCAAATGCAGATTCATTTTTCTGCTTGCGCTGTTGCTGACATCCTGCGGTGCCGCGCCTGCTTCAACGCCGCCACTGTCCTTTGTTCTCGTAACAAGCGCGCCAAACGCGTCCCCCACGCCAACCCCATTTCGACCTCCGCTGGTCGAACAGGCTACACCGACTTCGCTATACTTCATCGAAGTTCCCACGCTTGAGCCATTCTTTCCAACGCCGACTGCATCGCCGACTCCCATTGCGCCTGCAGAACCAAGCCCAACGGTTGACTTGAGGTCCCTCTTCCCAACTTCTGCCGCCCCTCCTGTGCCTGACACCTCCGGCGCAGGACCAACGCCTTTGCCTGCGCTTACCGATAACAACACGATCAACTTTTTGCTGATCGGGTCAGATAAACGTACCGGCGCTTCATTTCGTACA
>JAJYOH010000311.1 GCA_021796315.1 Chloroflexota bacterium | reverse complement strand
AGCCACCGACATGCAGGCCGCGGTCGGCGTGGCGCAGATGAAAAAGCTTCCGGCCTTCATCGAAGCGCGCCGCGCGAATTTCAAGAAACTTTATGCTGGCCTGCAAGGCTTGCAGGAATTTTTCATCCTGCCTGAAGCCACACCTGAAAGCGAACCAAGCTGGTTCGGCTTCCCCATTGCCGTGCGCGAAACTGCGCCATTCACACGCCGTCAAACCATTCAATTTCTCGAGGCCCATAAAATCGCCACGCGCCTTTTATTCGGCGGCAACCTCGTCCGTCAGCCTGCATATCGAAACGTGCCGTATCGCGTGGCCGGTCCGCTCGATAACTCCGATTTTGTAATGAACAACGTCTTCTGGCTCGGCGTTTATCCCGGCCTCACGCATCCCATGCTGGATTACGTCTGCGGCACGCTCACTCAACTTTGCGAAAGCGGGGGCATCATAAACTTATGAAAAGCGCAAGGCTTTATCTATGTTTTGTCGTTGCGAATCTGATAGCCATCAATTGGATGGTCATTTACTACTTGAACTTAAGTTATCCGCTGGTTGGCAGCGATTACCATCTGGCCATTTCAAGCTTATTGGACACGGCTTTGCATTTTCGCCTCAATGGACTTGCCATCCAATGGTTCACTCCCAGCTTTGGCGGAGGGATTCCAGCCTTCCCAAACCCAAACAACATGCAATTTTCGCTCCCGGCATTTTTATCCGTATTCCTGCCGCCCATGCAGGCTGTGACCTTGTCCGTGGTGATATACATCAGCACGGGCTTTATTGCCTGCGAATACTTTCTTCGCCACACTTTAAAGATGAACTGGACCGCCAGTATGTTGGGTGCGGTGTTCTTCTCTGCCAATGGTTTTATGATCCAAAGAGTCACCATTGGCCATTTGGGCTATCAGACATTTCCCCTGCTTGTGATCTTTCTAATCGCTTTGCTGGAAGAATCCCTCCATCCCATACCCGCCGCGGCAATCGTCGGACTGATGTCAGGGTTTCTGCTCCACTCGGCAGGGTACTTTATCATCATCGTTTTTTGTTTTTCGATTCTCATTACCCTTCCCATCATATATATCTACAACCCTTCTTATTTCAAATGGAAAAGGTGGCTGGCCATACTTATTCTTGGAGGGGCAATCGGCTTGCTCATATCGGCCTCCAAACTGGCCGCCGTCTTTTCATTCATGCGCTTCTTTCCCCGCACAATTTCCGACCACTATGCCACTACGCGATTGCTGGGATTATATGGCTTGGCCCTTCAGCTGCTGGGGACAATGAATCTTGCGCCACTCTTTCAGATCGCAGGCCTAAGCCCCGATTCCGTTCCAAATTATATCCGTGCCGCGACCGGCGCCCGCTATAACTACTGGGAAGTGGATATGTCCGTCACGCCGGTCGTCTTTTTCCTCCTGCTGGTCGGGATAGGTATGGTTTTTCGTTACCCGCAAAAATACTTAAGTGAGTTGCTGGCCGGACCCAAGAAAACCGCCTTGATTTTCCTTGTTCTTTTCCTTTGGGTTGCGGTGGAGTTCACACTTGCAAGAGGAAAAATCTATCCGCTTCTTCAACAACTGCCGATTCTTAACTCCCTGCATGTGAATGTGCGTTTCGCCGCCGCCTTTATTTTTCCGCTGGCGCTATCAGCCGCGCTCATATACAACAAATGGATCAGCAATCAACCTCCTGGAAAATCGCTTCTTATATTTGTTATCGTGAACGTCCTGGCGGTATTGCCGTTGGGCGCATATTTTCTTTTCAAGAGCGATCTGGATCATCGCTATTATGATGCCAGCGGGGGGCAAAAGTTTTTCGAGCAAATGCAAACTGGTGAGTCTCTTGATGTAACTGACATTGGCCTGCAAACGGACAATACCGAAGCCTTGCTAAGCCACAGCAGTAATTTGAATTTGTACGAACCCGTCTTTGGATACCGCCTGGAATATTTTCACCCGGAGATCACGCCAGGCTCGATCTGGAATATATCCGATGGCTACTTCAACATGACCAACCCAACAGGTTACGTTTATCCTGAGATCAATGGCAACCGTCCCTTCGAACGCTTCCAGATCAAGGATAAAGACACGCTTGCATTGTTCGCAAAACACATCCAACCCGATTGGAAAATCCCCACATATCAACACATCCTCGATTGGATTTCAGGGTCAGCTTTTATTTTGAGCCTGGCATATCTCGTATTCCACAGCGGCAAACGTCTCTTCTCCAAAACGCCATGACTATATCATCCCGGGATTTGGAGCACGTCCTCGATCACACCCGCGCTCTGTGGGACGAACTGCGCGGTGAGCACCTTTTCATTACAGGCGGCACGGGCTTCTTCGGATGCTGGTTGATGGAAAGTTTCTTGTGGGCAAACGACAGGTTGAATCTGGACAGCCGCGTGACGGTTCTGACTCGTTCGCCGGATGCCTTTCACAAGAAAGTTCCGCATCTCGCAGGACACAAAGCGGTCACCGTTTTACAGGGCGACGTCCGCACCTTTGACTTTCCCTCCGGCGCGTTCAGCCATATCATCCATGCTGCCACGGAATCAAGCGCAAAACTAAATGCCGAGAATCCTTTACTGATGCTCGATACCATTGTGGAAGGAACGCGCCGTACGCTTGATTTTGCCAAATCCTGCAACGCGAAGAAATTCCTTCTCACAAGTTCCGGCGCGATTTATGGAAAACAACCTCCAGAATTGACTCACATCCCTGAAGATTATCCCGGCGCACCCGACCCGCTTGATCCAAAATCCGCGTATGGGATAGGCAAACGCATGGCGGAACATTTATGCACTTTGTACGCCAATCTGGAGTCGGACAGCTTGTTGTCCGATGTGCAGGAGCAAGCTCCTACCCTCCAAATTAAAATCGCGCGCTGCTTTGCCTTTGTGGGTCCTTATTTACCATTGGACACTCACCTTGCCATCGGAAATTTCATTCGCGATGCGCTAAACGGCGGACCGATCATCGTCAAAGGTGACGGCACCCCACGCCGTTCATATCTCTACGCCGCCGATCTTGCCATCTGGCTGTGGATGATTCTCATAAAAGGACATGCCCTGTACCCATATAATGTCGGCAGCGATGAGTCGCTCTCCATAGCAGAAGTTGCCCACCTCGTGGCGGAGCAGTTCCCCACCAAAATCGCGGTCGAAATACGCGGCACACGCAAGCCGCTGGAGCGATACGTACCGGATATCTCAAGGGCCAGAGGTGAGCTGCGGCTGGATGCTTGGGTCGACCTGGCATCTGGCGTTCAGCGCACGATAAAAACATTCAATTGAATCACTCTTTTTAATAATGGCCGGTCATGCGAAACAAGCGGCTTGACGTCTTATCCGCCACTCATGAGCATTAGTCAACAATGACACTATTGAGGAAAGGATGAAAACATGAAAACAATACTCTCCAAATCGGTAAATATGATCTTGGTTTATTTATCCCTTCTCTTAGGTATCATCATCTCCTTATCGATAAAAGATGGATTTACTTCCCTCCTGTTAAATGGAAAAAGTTTCAACAACCGCAGCTTGTTCACGCAGATGTGCATCCTGATATTTTTGGTTGTTCTCGCTTCCTCATTACTTTTGTTATTATTTTCCACCCTTAACTTACTTTATGGCGGGAATGAAAAGTTACAACAACTGGTCAAGAAAATCTTCCACTTCACCGGGATATCCAATGAGCTGCCAATTTCCATTGAGCTGGTTATGTCAAAAAAACTGGCTATTAAATGGTCGCTGGTTATTGTGATGATTCTGTTGAATTTTTTGCTTTCTTCTCACTATTATCATCCCGGCGACTTAGACTCATTCCTATCCTCAGGACGCGCAGCCATGAATGGGACAAACCCGTATACAGCAGGGACTCAACATTACGGGCCGTTGTTCAATCGAAACCCGCCAATTTCACTCCTGGCATTTATGCCGCTGTCAAATTTTACGGTAGACCAGGTATACCCAATAATGTATGTTGTTTCAGCCGTATTATCCATTGCTTCTGTCATTATGCTCTACTTGTGGTACCGCCCTAATATCCCCTTTCTCCATGCTTCAGTAATATTTGCTTCAAGCGGCCTATGGACTATTTTTTCAGTTGGACAAATATATATCTTCTTACTCTTAGATATGGTCATTGCATGGATACTCATACATAAAAAGAATTACATTTTAGCCGGATTGTTTATTGGTTTTCTTGTTTCTATTAAACCCAATTTTATTCTCTGGCCCGTCTTGCTCTTTTTAGCCGGTTTCAGAAAAGTCAGCATTTCTGCAATAGTAAGTGCCATTGTTTTCACATTGATTCCAGCCCCGTTCTTAGGATTGTCAGCTTATTTTGAGTGGCTAAAACTAAATTCAACTGTTTTTGCTGAAAATGGGATGTACTTTCCAGAAAACTCATCTGCGTTTGGCTTTGCTGACAGACTGGGAGCAATTTGGATTGGTTATGTCATAGTAGCCTTTATTTTGTGTCTAACGATTTTCTGGATTTTCAAATCACGCCCAGACATAGAGCTTGTTGGCAGGGCCGCTATTGTTGTCTCCATGCTCGCTTCGCCGTTGGGTTGGAATATGTATTCAGCTCTCATGCTCCCAATATTTTTCATCCCGAAATGGAATAAGGCTATTGTTTTGGCATCCATTTTGTTTATGATACCATCTTCGGTTTTACATGACATAAGCACCGAATCTCTATTATTTCTTAACCTATCAGGATCGGTTTATTTTTTAGGATTAATTCTCGCATTAATCTCAATTCTTGTTCTATCACGCTACAATCCCATCTTATGAAAATTCGACTTGCGGAAAATTATTGTTCAAGTTTGGCTCTCTAGATTTTACGGAGATTACATTTTCAGCCTCTCCTTTACGAGTATGACTAGCTTGTAGCCTGTGTTTATAGTAAAGTGCGAGATGTTATTCAAGACTTATGCGTGGGGTACCTACTTATAGGTAATGCCGGGTTTTTGAGATGGATGCGCAAGATGGATGGAGCTTGTATCTACCAACCAGGATCGCGCATGGGTTTCTGGCTCAAACAGATGAGAATTTACGCAGCATCCATTTCAACTCAGGAAAACATCAACTTTCAAATAAATGGAATGCATTATGGAAAAAAAACAAAAGCTGCTTTATATGAGCACAATCGTATTGGTGGGTTTTGCTTTAGCTGTTTTCTATCACTATATGATGGGCATATATTTTGGGCGTGGGTATCCCTACAACACCTTCCTATTCCTGCCAAAAGACAGGTGGATGGATTTTATATGGCCAACCAGAATTTCGGCCGATCCATATCACGTGGCAGGGGCCTATTTTCAAAATTTCCCGTTTCTTTACAAAATAGCAGCATTTTTTTCGTTCTTTACACCTCAAACGGGGCGGAATATATACCTATCCGCCTACGTACTCGCATTCTCTTACGTGTCTTTTACGCAATTTAGGCTTGAGGATAAAACCCTGTCTCTACAAAACGCCTTCATACTTTCCTTCTTAACATACCCATTTTTATTTGCTTTTGACCGGGCAAACTTTGAGATCATCGTTTTCTTTTGTCTTTACCTATATATCTTTTTGTATGACAAGCACCCCTCGATCAGTGCGGTTTTTCTGGGCTTCGCCATAGCACTCAAAGCTTTTCCTGTTATCCTGGCCGTACTCTTATTGGCAGACCGGCGATATAAGGAAATCGCCATTGCAGCTGCTGTTTCCATCTCAGCAACCTTTTTAAGTTATGCAACATTCCCCGGCGGTGTGGGCGAAAACATCCTGCTGCAATTGCGTAACCTGCAGCTCTATACGCAAACCTATGTCGTCGGAAATGATGGGCTGTATTTTGGGAACAGTCTTTTTGGCGCGATCAAGTTCATTTCCATCCTGGTAAGCTCACAAATGATGAGCACCGTTACTTATGGAATTTTAGTGCTTGTTGGATTGATAAGCATTGTGATTTATGTTGTGTTCATCGAAAAAAAATTCTGGAAAAGAACAGCCATCCTGGTTTGCGCCATGAACCTTTTACCCCAGGTTTCCGGCGACTATAAGCTGCTGCATATTTTCATCCCGGTATTTCTCTTTATCAAAGAACCCGAACACGAAAGGATGGATTGGCTTTATATTGTCCTGTTTAGTCTATTATTGATTCCAAAAGATTATTACCGCCTACCTGTTTTGCCTGAAGCCAGCATATCGGTATTGCTTAACCCCTTGCTGATGCTCGTTTTGACGATATTGATAATGACCACCGGCCTGATGCGTTCCTTCCGCGGCAACTCAAGCGAATCGGGAATACAAGGATAATGGTAAGATATCCAAACAGCTTCACCCAAAATTGCAGTCAATATTCGCAGGATATAGAATCCAGAAAAACCGGTGGAGCGCCAGCCCGGGATATTCACAGAGCAAAAACAGAAATGGGGCCTAAACATTATTCCGCTCCTGAGTCGGGCTTCAAAATGAATTTATTCCATCAGCATTACTTCAAAGGGCAATGACAACCCATGGAAGAAATATTCCCTACTCAATCATTTTCAAAATCTCAAGGACACAAAAAGTCCATATTTGCAGCAGCTGGTGTAATAATCACAGGCATGTTGCTGGGTTTGGTGATTTCATATCTGGGAAATATCCAATACGGCAGCAACGATGGAAGCTTGATCGTAAATACGGCATGGCCGTTACACCTGGGGCAAACCGCTTATAAAGACGTTATCACAGGAATGCCGCCTTTATTATTATTAAGTGCAAAATGGTCCTTTGATATTTTTGGGGTCAAGTGGTCCTCCATCGTAAATATGACGGCCTTGATGGGAACTTTCTTCTTCATACTGCAAACACACATATTCATTAAGAACAAAATAGGCCCGACCCTCTCCACGTTCATCTCACTTTACGTTCAAATCGTATGCTGGATGCCAACTTCTTTTCTATGGCACAATGGAATGACAAGCGCATCTGTCATCCTGCTGCTTTCTTCAGCGTGGTTCTTATATAAACACCCAACAGAACTTCTTAACTATGTTTTTTATTCAGTCTCGGTATTTATTACTTTACAAACGAAGCCAAACCTGGCTGCCCCGGCCATCCTGCTCACATTCCTATATCTTTTT
>JAJYOH010000310.1 GCA_021796315.1 Chloroflexota bacterium | reverse complement strand
TTTGTACCGCGCACGAAGAAGCTTCCTGCGGACCACATCGAACTCGCACCGGATTTATAATGTTCCTGTGGTACTGAACCATAATGCCTGAAAGTTCATCCGCAGATTTCGCAGATCACACAGATTAAAGAAAAAAGAATCGGCGAAATACTCTTCGGGTACGCTGTCTGCGTAATCTGTGGATGGTTTTGATTATGCTTGAAATTGTTTCTTTCACACTCGGTCCTGTTCAAACCAACGCGTATCTCGTTGCGGATTCCGAAACGCGCGACGCGGCGGTCATTGATCCGGCGTGGGATGGTCGCCTCATCCTTGCCGAAGCGCAAAAAAGAAACCGGCGCATCGCGCATCTCTGGTACACGCACGCGCACTTCGATCACATCGGCGGCGCGGGCGCGATTGCCGATGCGTTGAATCCGCTGCCGCTGGTTGCGCTTCATCCGAACGATCATGTTCTTTGGCGCGCGGCGGGCGGCGGCCCGATGTTCGGATTCAATATTGATCCTGGCCCCGAACCGACGATTGATTTATTCCAGGGGCAGATTTTGAAATTGGGTAATGTTGAATTCGAGGTCCGTTTCACGCCAGGACATACGCCGGGTCATTGCATCTTTTATGTTGCAAATGTTCGCGTTGAGCGGAGTGACCCGAAAGGGGAGCGCAGTCGAAGCGTTTGTTTCTGCGGCGATTTGATTTTTCAAAATAGTGTGGGCCGCACCGATCTGCCCGGCGGCGATTCGGATGCGCTGGTGAACAGCATCAAGACTCAGGTGTTCACATTGCCAAATGAAACGCGTCTCCTCTCCGGCCACGGCCCCGAAACGACGGTTGGCGAGGAAAAGAAATACAATCCGTTTGTCGGAAATTCTCCGTTAGGATAAATCATGGAAAAAGTCGAATCGACCTCAACGCGCTTTGGGGCGCTGCGTTATCGAAACTTCAATTTGCTTTGGTCGGGATTGATCGTTTCCAACATGGGCACGTGGATGCAGAACGTCGCCAACGGCTGGCTGGTTTTGCAGTTGACGAATTCTCCGCTCTGGCTCGGCTTGCTCGGTCTGAGCTTCGCGCTGCCAATGATCTTTTTGCCGCTCATCGCAGGCGCGGTCGTGGACCGCGTCCACCGCATCAGGCTGCTTTATGTTACACAAACCACTCCCATGCTGATTGCGTTTGTGCTGGCCGTGCTGACCTGGCTGGGCGTAATCAATGTTTGGCATATCCTGATCGCTTCATTTCTTAGTTCGGCCGCGCTGGCTTTCGACAACCCTGCCCGTCAGGCTTTGATTCCTGATATGGTCCAGCCGAAGGATTTGCTGAATGCGCTTTCGCTCAACTCTGCGACGTATAACGGCGCGGCGCTGGTTGGCCCTGCCCTGGCTGGCGCCTTGCTCGGACCTTTGGGCGCGGGCGCTTTGTTCTTCATCAATGGCGTCAGTTTCCTCGCGGTCATCTTCGCGCTGGCGGCGATGCGCGATGTCCGGACTCACAGCGGAGGCCAGCATAAATCCTTTGGCGATTCGATGCTGAAAGGTTTTTCCTACGCCTGGAACAACCACATGATTCTGGCTTTGCTGGCGCTGTCGGCTCTGGCCGCGATCTTCGGCCGTTCGTACCAAAATTTATTGCCCGCCTTTGCGCGTGATATTTGGCATTCCGGTCCGGAGGGTTATGGCCTGTTGCTGGCGGCGGCGGGCGGCGGCGCGTTAGTTGGCGCATTTGGATTAGCTTCATTCAAAAAAGTTGAACATCAAGGCGCGGTCATGCTGGTGAACGGTTTACTGTTCAGCATTTCACTGGTCATCTTTGCCATCAGTCCGAATTTGATTCTGGGCATGGTCATGTTGTTCATCGCGGGCGTTACATCCACAATTTATGGAACAATTATCGCTACGTTCATTCAAGTGTCCGTGCCGAACGAACTGCGCGGACGCGTGATGAGCCTGTATGCCATCACGCTGATCGGCCTGCCGTCCCTCGGCGCACTGGGGAGCGGCGCGGTCGCCGAATGGCTCGGAGGAATCAACGGCGCACCGAGAGCGGTATTGATTACCGCTGTTTTGTTGGGAATTATTTTGGTGGCGGTGATGCCAGTGTTTTGGAAGAGGAAATTGGCAGAACGATAAAGAACATGGAGACAGGAATATTTCCTTATCCGATTGAGTTAAAGCTAAGCCGATTCCTTTTGTTAGCTTATGCTGTTTTATTGGCTTATTTCTCTTCTTAAGTTCACGGATAGTTCTTTAATAGTTTTTAACAATCGCTGCCCCATATCTGGGGTCTTTTCTATGAAATCAACTACTCCTAACTCTTTGAACGAGCGAATAATTTGTCTTTTTGTGCCATAGCCTGATAGAATAATTACTTGAATCTGTGGTGCGAACGTATGGATGGCTTTTGCGAGATTTAATCCGCCCTCATCTTCACCGTAATCGTGCAAGTGTATATCAATAACTGCAAAGTCAACTTCTTTCCGCCCCAGAATTGTAAATGCGCTGTCTTCATCCTCTGCCGGATAAACTTTATATCCGTTATCCTCGAGCAACCCTCCTATTGTTTTTTGAACATCTGGTTCATCATCTACAAGTATGACTCTTGGAATATACTCTAAGTGACCAATTGATTTGATAAGGCGTTGCCATTGTAGTTCTTCATTATCGGCGTCGGCAAAGTTAACATAATTCATGTATCCAATGCTTACTGGCAACGTGCATTGTGTTTTTAAGATAGGTAGGAGACGCAGATCTTTATTGGCAGGAGATAATGTTTGTGTTATGAGCGTTTCAAATTCTGCCCATTCGCTGTCTAGGTATTCGGGTGTGAGAACAATTATGGTTTTGTGACTTATTACTATCCCGCGTTCCATTTCTTTTATACTAGGTGCGCCTATCTTGAAGTCTCGAAAATCAATGAATACTTTCAAACCAGCACTTTCAAGGTGTGGCAAAAGGGTGTTCCTTACCCAATCCTTATCATGGTGGCTGTAAGAAATAAAAACATCGTATTCGAGTTGGATTGTACCTAGCATGTTCCCTCGCCGCACGAAAGATTCTTGAAAGCATTAGAATGATGCCAGTTGTATGTCATCTAAATTAGATTTTCCACTCTCTACATTGTTCAAGAGTTAACTGCAGAAGTGCGCATACTTCTTGTTTACTGCCAATTAGCTTCAATATAATTCATAGCATCTCGCACATCCAAGCATCTGGTAGAGTTATTCATGCGCACCCAAAATTTGGTTTCTTCGCCTCTTGTTAAAAAAACAGGTGACGGACTTTTGTCTACTGATAGAACACAAATTTGTTTACCGCGAACCGACTCGAATCTGGCATGAACATGTTGAATATAGGTTACACCCAAATATGTCTTCACAATGTCGGTCAGTGCTAGTTGAAAACCATCTCGATCTTTTTTCGCTAAAGTTTGCAAATCGTTTTCAATACCTAATATTGTTCCATTATCTGCAACGCCAATTAACAAAGTTCCCCCTTTGCTATTCAGCATGCCAGCAATGGTCGTAGCAAGAACCTCTTGCAAGGTTTTGTTTGCTGAATTGGTGCCGTAATCCCAGCGAATACTGGATTTAAACTCTACATGATCGTTTTCGCCCTGCCCAATTATGGTCTCGATAGATAATTTACCTGTTCGTATCACATGAGCAAATGCCTGATCCACAGAGTCTACAATGCGATTAATTTCATTTTTCTCAAGAAACCCAAATGCTGATGGAATGCCATCGATTCCGGGTTGTAGGGCATCCCTTACCATCTTGACATCCGCATAACCAGTTAGAATTATTATTGCGGTGGCGGGAGATCTTCTATTTATTTCATGCATAAGTAAAAGACCGTCTTTGTTGTCTTCATTGGTCTCATCCAATCGAACATCAAGAACGGCTATTTGAAATGTTTCTTTACCAAAGGCATCTAAGGCTTCCGTCATATTAGACGCTGATCGAACTTCGTAACCGGCATCTGTGAGAAGACCCGATATAGTGACTCGGACATCAGGCAAATCGTCAACTATAAGAACCTGCCCTTTATGCACTCTTGTCTACCCTTCTTGTTTTCCCAGCAATTCTTGAATGGATCGAAGTAGCCCACTTATATCAGCTTTTGTGATAAAGTCGTTCGCGAGTCTTTCATCAGCACCCTGCGGCTCCATTGCCTGTTTCACGGTCTCTGGGGTTTCATAGCCTGTAATGATGATTATATTAACGGTTGGCCATCGCTGTTTGATTGAAGTTGCTAGCTTTAGTCCATCTGTATTGTTTTCATCAGTCTCGTCCAAACGAATATCAATAAGAGCCAGATCGAAATTCTGAGATTCTAGAGCAGTTAGCGCATTAGCTACAGAGTCAGCGGTATCAACTTTGTAGCCCGCTTCACTTAGCATCCCGCTAAAAGTCTTTCTCCAATCTGGGATGTCGTCAACTACCAAGATCCTAGATCGTTTGCCTGCCACTCTGATGCTCCCTTCTGTTTTGGAAAACTACTTATTTGGAAGAACTTCTGTCACATGATTTAGCAAATCTTTGGGGCTAAAAGATTTTGGAAAATACCGAACAGCGCCAAGTCTATAAGCATTTAATGCCTCTTGGGTATTGGGCTGGACAGTAGTGACCACAACGCGTTTGTCGGAATACTTTTCAGATATGATTTTAAGAATATTCAGATTACTAGAACTTGCGATTACAAGATCAAATCTATCCTTTTTTAATTCGGCAATCGCTGCCTCGGCATTGTGTGCGACAACAATCTCAAACTTATCAAGATCGCTCTTTGCGAAGTTGAGCCAACGTGGTTCATTGTCAATGATCAAAATGCGGACTTTCATATTGTCGCTCCTTTCGTTCCCATTGCCGGGATTTGAACGAGCATCGTTGTACCTGTTGAGCAGGTCGATTCAATTGTAACATTTCCGCCGATGCCCTGCAACATTAATCTGCTCAACCAAAGTCCCAGTCCACTACCCTGTCCCTGCTCCTTTGATGGAACAGGTTTTTCAAAGAGACGCGCTTGAATTGATGGTGGAATTCCTCCCTCAGCAGTGTCCTTAACGCGAATGCATATCATGCTGTTTGAAAGTTCACTAGATACGGTCAATTCCCCTCCTTTCTTCATAGCGCGAAGGGCGTTATCGATCAAATTCTTGACAATTTCCGATATTTGACCGACTGGGGCCCAGATGAGCGGGATCGTATCGTCTAGGGTCAATTTGGCTTTGACTTCAGGATGGATCGAGTCTGCATCCCATTCCGATATTAACTGGTCGAAGTTCTCTTTTAACAAAGAATTCACATTCACTTCAACAGAATCAACTTCTTTCAAGGGCGTTTGAATTCTTGCCAGGGCCTTTGATGTGTAGACTGTATTGCGCTCAATAATATCGAGTATTTCTTGAATTGTCGGGTCAGTCGTGTCAATTCGGCTTCGCAAACGAGTAATGTTCGGATTGATAATATTAAGCGTATTGTTAATTCGATGTTGCACGGCAGCGATAGCTATACCTAATGTCGCTAGTTGCTTGGTCGCGACAATTTCGCCGCGCGCTTCTTCATATAATCGCGCATTTTCTAACGCAATCGCCGCTTGGCTTGCCATGGATAAAAGTACATCACGATCAAGCTCGTCATATGCATATTCCTTTTCTAAGTCAACAGCGGCAATAACCCCGAACACTTTTTCACCAATCATCATCGGCACACCAAGCCAGGATGGTTGGATCTTGCCGATGTATTCATTATGGCCAAATTGCGAATACCATTCATTCGCTTCTCTCAAGGTCCTATGCAAGATAGGCTTGCGAGTAAAGATAATCTCCTCGGTTTTGCCGCGATGTTCCATATCAGCCTTGCGGGCTGGGTAGGTAACCAGCCTCCCTTTCTCTGTTGCCAACGCAAAGCAAATATCTCCAGTGTCATCGTTGTATAACGCAATATATAGGTCTTTTGAATGAGTAAGTTCCTGCGCCTTAGTGAAAATGAGGTTTAAAATCGCATCCTCTCTTAATCGAATGTCTGAAGTGAGTTCTTTCCCAATATCATTTAAGGATGCCAATGCGGCAACACGCCGTTCAAGTTTCTGATTTGTCTTCTCAAGTTTTTGGTTGACATCGTAGTAAAGGTTAGCATTGTCTAAAGCAATGGCTGCTTGGCTTGCCATAGAAGCGAAGACTTGTAAATCCTGTTCATCGTAAGCGTGTTCCTTACCCCAGTCAACGGTGGCGATAACCCCAAGTACTCGTTTGCCCACTATCATGGGTACGCCAAGCCAGGATGGGCTGAGATTGCCAATAAACTCAGCATGACCGGGTTGCGAATACCATTTCTCTGCCTCTTTTTTTGTCCTATGCAAAATCGGTTTGTGAGTAAAGATAATCTCTTCGGTTTTGCCGCGTTTCTTCAGATCGGCTTTTCGAGTCGGATATTGAACCCGTTTTCCTTTCTCGGTTGCCAAAGGGAAGCTAATCTCTCCGGAATTTTGGTCGTACAATGCAATATACATATCTTGCGCACCGGTCAATCGTAGAGCTTGATTATGGATGGATTCCAAAATCTCATTCTCTTTCAGATGTATTTCGGAAGTCAGCTTAACGCCAATATCTTCTAGCACATTCAGGCGTTCCAATAATCGCGCGTTCTTGATGGCCACTGCTATCGCGCCACCGAGTGCGTTTATGATCTCAACATGATCATCATTAAATGCTCCGACATCTGGAGACTCGACATTGAATGTCCCTATTACTTCTGTATCATACTTCATAGGCGTTGTGAGTTCAGACTTTACATCTTCATACCACTTGCGATAGTATGGATCTCCCTCAACATTTCTGCAATAATAAGTCTCTTTGGTTACTGCAACATGACCGTTTATGCTTGTATCATCAATAGGCAGGCGATGCTGACGGCGCTTAGATGTTAAATCCCTTCCATATTCCGCTCCGAAATATAATTCGTTATTTTGCCTATCTACTAGCCAAATCCCAGCATATTTTGCAGGGGTCAGTTGCGTTGCTTGCTTGGCAATTTGCAGTAGGACAGCGTCTAAGGAGTCTGTGATGGTAAGCGCGTATACTCTTTGAAGAGCTTCAATGTTCTTTATGTGTTCTCGCAGTCTTGACCTAACGCCTTCATAT
>JAJYOH010000309.1 GCA_021796315.1 Chloroflexota bacterium | reverse complement strand
CATCACGTCAAGACCGGCGATGTGGTTTTTATCCCCGAAGGCGTGGTGCATTCGTATCAAAATTCAGGCGAAGAACCATTTGAGTTCTTGTGCATTATCCCCAATAAGGAAGATAAGATCACGATTGTGGATGAGGCGAGTTGCTAAGGCCCGGATTTCATGTAAATAATGATGGCATCCTACCCTTTTCATGTTACTTGCCTGATTGACATTTACCGCCAAAACGCTTTTCAGCTTTAAATGGTTCACCTTTGAACTTTAAATAACAAAAAATTTGGGGCAAAATTTTCGCCCTTGACAGAATTACCCCCGCGCATAGAATCGGGCAGAAATGAGAAACCGCTTCTTTCTGGAACCTCAACCTGCCCCCGTCAAATCGACCTTTTCTTTTGTTTTTTAGAGAGCCGTCATCGGCTCTTTTTTTTGCCTGTTGACTGGATGCAAATATGCTCAAACTCCCTGGCTTGATCGACCCTCACGTTCACGTGCGCGAACCTGGACAAACCCACAAAGAAGATTGGGACACCGCCACCCAAGCCGCCCTTGCCGGCGGTGTTACCATGATCCTGGCCATGCCCAACACCAAGCCGTCCATATTCGACGCCGAGACACTCGATCTTGCCCTCAGCGCCGCCAAAGAAAAAGCGCGCTGCGACTACGCCCAATTCGTCGGTGCGGGACCCGATAATGCCGCGATCGCCGCATCCTTCGCGGACAAAGCCGCGGCGCTGAAGATGTATCTCGACTCCACCTTCGGTCAACTCCGCCTCGATGATATGAGTCTTTGGATGCCACACTTTGAAAAATATCCGAAGCAATATCCAATCGTTGTTCACGCGGAAAACCGAAGCATGGCCGCCGCGATTCTATTCGCCGCCATCTACGATAGACCCGTCCATATCGCGCATATTTCTCTAAAAGAAGAAGTCCTGCTCATCAAAGCCGCGAAGGAAAAAGGAATCAAAGTGACGTGTGAAGTCGCGCCGCATCATTTGTTTCTAACTCAAGACCTGACAGGTTTCCAAAACCTGTCAGGTCTAACGCCGGGAAGAAAAGAAGTTCGTCCGCGACTCGCGACCAAAGAAGACGTGGATGCCTTATGGCAAGACATGGATGTGATTGATTGCTTCGCCACCGACCACGCTCCGCACACGGTCGAAGAAAAAGATTCCGACAATCCTCCGCCTGGTTTCCCAGGACTTGAAACTGCGTTACCATTGTGGTTCACGGCCATGAACGACAAACGACTGACAACAGACGACATTATCAATAAAATGTATGTGAACCCGCGCAAGATTTTCAAACTCCCCGAACAACCCGAGACATGGATCGAAGTGGACGAAAACGCCGAATACGAAATCAAAGCCGCGAATCAATTCACGCGCTGCGGCTGGACTCCGTTCGAAGGCTGGAAAGTAAAGGGACGCGTAGCGCGCGTCGTTTTGCGGGGACGCGAAGCCTTTAAAGATGGCGAGGTATTGGCGGAAAAAGGATTTGGAAAGAATGTGAGAGGATAATGGCGTGTTGTATAATGTGAGCAGAGTCTAAGGAGAAAGAATGTACACCCCTTCCTATCAAGTAAATGTAGAGAAGAAAGATGTGATCGTGCGTTTTCGACGCGACATGATTGACGAAACCACACTAGGGCTGTTCTTGGATTATCTCGAATTAGAGTCCATCCGCAAACGCAGTAAGTTGACCGAAAAACAAGCCGCGGAACTTTCAAAAGAAATTGATGCGGCAGTATGGAAAAAACTCAAACCAGTTTATCTTGAGAAATAATCATGGCGCGGGTCGTAGTAGACACGAACATTTTATTCTCAGCGCTGGCAAGCGCGGAATCTTCTTTTGCCAAAGTCATGCTGCGCTCTGAGAATGAGTTCTTCGTATGCGAAACGACCCTTGTTGAGATTTTTGACCGCAAGGAAAAACTAATCAAAGCCTCGCGCCTTTCGTCGGACGATGTGACGCGGCTGTATCGCATCCTGGTCAAGCGAGTTCAGATTTATCGAGAAGATTTGATCTCACCAGAAAATTGGAAAGCCGCGTACGAGTTATGTCGTGATGTTGACGAAACCGATACGCCTCATGTCGCGCTTGCGCTTGAATTGGACGCGTATCTTTGGACGGGCGACAAGCGATTGAAAGAAGGCTTGCTGGAGAAAGGATTCAAGAATTTCTTTGTACCTAATATTCCTCGCTAAATAGACTTCCGAAGTTTCCAAAACTTCGGAAGTCTTTATAAGGCTGGAAGGTGAAGGAGCGCGTGAGGCGCGTCGTCTTACGCGGACGCGAAGCCTTCAAAGATGGCAAGGTGCTGGCGGAAAAAGGTTTTGGAAAGAATGTGAGAGAATAGAAAATGGTGAATAGAAAATAGTTCATAGATTTGCGATACACTTGTATCATGAACACGGAGAATTTCAGTCAACGCGAGCAGGATGTTATCAGGCTTTTATTGCAAGGCAAAAGCAACAAGCAGATCGCCTTGATGCTTGGCGTTTCTCAGCATACTGTTGAATATCATTTGAAAAATATTTATAGAAAGCTTCATGTGAGTTCAAGAACAGAGGCAGTTTTACGATTGGGGAAATCCGTAGGTGACAATGGATTGGGCGAGTTAGGGAAACCTGTAGTTGAAACGAGAAGTGAAACCTCCGACAATGATAGCAAATTCGTTTTTCGGAGGGTTCCCATGAAAACTTTGATATATATCGTCGGTGGCATCTTGTTGACAACTGTATTAGTTGTCGTGATTGCCATCACCAATTCACCCGTTCCAGAGTCGGCAGTCACAGCAACCGCACCAGTAGAAATCACTCCCACTATCGCTATTGAGAAATCTGCCCAAACAGTGATGGTTCCGACTTTCACTGCAATGCCAAAGGTCACGGCTACAAATGATACAGCGACGATTTCCGCAGCAGATGTAGCACACTTTGTTGGAGAGAATTATCCTGATGGGATAAATGTCGCCAAAGGCACAACTTTCACGAAAACATGGAAGTTGCAAAATGATGGTTCAACCACCTGGACTACAGATTACGCTTTAGTGTTGACAAGCTATTCCGCTCCGTTAGGAAATAATTTAAATGAGTCAAATGAAATCAAATTATCAAATCCCGTGAATCCAGGACAAGTCGTAGAGATTTCAAGCAACTTCACAGTTCCTAATGCGGACGGAATTTACGAAGTTCACTATAAACTCAAAAACGCTAACGGACAATTTGTTTCAGGCGATGGCGCTGAAGTCTGGTTGAAAATCACTGTGGGCAATGTGCAATTGACTGGCAGTTCAACGCAAGCCAATAACGTAACCATGACATTAATCAACATTCAAAAGAATGAAACCGTTACAAATGTAGAAATTTGTGCTCAACTGCCAGACACACAAGATTGGAATTTGAACGGGGTGATCCTTACAGCGGGAAATGTCCAAAACTCGCTTTCTGGATATATGCTCAAAAATCCAAAATCTCCAGGTACTTACTCTAGCGCGTACCGTTGTTATATTGTCGAATTTCCTGTTGGCGTCAGTAACTACGGAAACTCACCTGTGAGTGTCTCTATCAGTAATATTCGTGTTCCCGCCGAAAACAATCTGGAAGCCAATTGCGCTCGCGCCAAACAACGACTTGCTCCACTGTATCCTGGTCTTGATTTCACTTGCGGCCCCATCGGTTCTTTCTATTCGAATCTAAAATTGCCTTCTGGAATGAGTAAAGATCAAGCTGACAAAATAATCATGGATGCGTTGGAACAGGCAATTTATGGTCCCTGGGTTTTATCGGAATAAACATCAGTAACAGAAAATTCATCGAAACGGAAAGAAGGCTAAAGTAGCGCGTGATCCGAGTGGAATTGGCTAACGACAGAAGCATGTATCAAAACGGGATTCGGCTTTTGGTAGAACCAGAGTCTGAATCCCGATTTGCGATTATCGAATAACAAAACTACAAAACTATCCAACCACAAAACTAGGAGACTAACTTATGCCAACTCAATCTTCATCCCCGCACCTGCCTTTCGGCGAAAACAAAAACGCCGAGTGGTACGGCAAGGACATTATTTCCGTCAAGCAGTTCAAGCGCGATGACCTCGAGTACATCTTCGGCGTGGCGCACGAGATGCGCGGCATGGTCGAGCGCGTCGGGACGTTCGATCTGCTCAAAGGAAAAATCCTGGCCAATCTTTTTTATGAACCATCCACGCGCACATCGTCATCGTTCACTGCCGCGATGGAACGACTCGGCGGCTCGGTCATCCCGATCAATGAAGTGAGGTATTCGTCTGTGACGAAAGGCGAGAGCCTGCCCGATACCGTCCGCACGCTCGAAAGTTACGCCGACGTGATCGTGCTGCGCCATCCCGAAACGGGCTCGGCGGCGATTGCGGCGCAGGCGGCGCGCAAACCCGTCATCAACGCGGGCGACGGCGTGGGCGAACATCCGACGCAGGCCTTGCTCGATACGTTCACCATCATGGAAGAAATCGGTCGGCTCGATAATCTCACGGTGACGATGCTCGGCGATTTGAAATATGGCCGCACGGTTCATTCGCTGGCGCGCTTGCTTTCGCTCTACAAGGTCAAACTCAATTACGTTTCGCCCGATATTTTGCGCATGCCAAAAGACGTGATGGACGAAGTGGCCGCGAAGAAAATACCACAGGCCGAGTTCAGTTCGCTTGAAAAAATTCTGCCGGAAATCGACGTGCTATATGTGACGCGTGTCCAGAAGGAACGCTTCGAAGACCCCGCCGATTATGAAAAGGTCAAGGGCGCATACGTGATCGATCCCGCCATCATGAAGTCCGCCAAAAAGGATATGATCGTCATGCACCCGCTGCCGCGCGTCGGCGAGATCAGCCCGGATTTCGACGACGATCCGCGCGCCGCGTATTTCCGCCAGATGGAATATGGTCTGTATGTGAGAATGGCCTTGTTGGCAATGGTATTGGGCAAGGCCTAAAAGTTTACAGGTTGGCAGGTTTGAAGGTTGGAACGTTTCAACTTGCCAACCTTCAAACTTGCAACATAGGAAAGATATGGAAACCTTTTTTACCTTCCTCGAAAAACGTGCGGATGATTCATCGTCTTTACTTTGCGTTGGACTTGACCCGCACATTCCCGACCTCAAAGAACCCACCGCCGTCTCTGCTCTCGACTTCTGCCTTAATCTCGTTAAACAGACCGCGCCCTACGCGGCGGCCTTCAAACCCAACGCGGCCTTCTTCGAAGTATTCGGCGCCAAGGGTTGGACCGTGCTCAAGCAAGTCATTGATACGATTGGCGAAGAATCGAATCGGCTCGGTTCAAAGATTCCCATCATCCTCGACGCCAAGCGCGGCGACATTGCCTCGACTGCCGAAGCGTATGCCAAATCCGCATTCGAGAACCTCGGTGCGGATGGCATTACGCTAAGTCCATATCTTGGAAAAGATTCGATCGAGCCGTTCATCAAGGATCAGGACAAAGGCGTGTTTCTGGTGTGCAAGACGTCCAATCCGGGTTCGGGCGATTTGCAGGATTTATTGGTGACCACAGACGACAAACCACGAACCACGGACAACAAACCACGAGCAATGGATGGTGTCGTCCGTCGTCCGTCGTCCGTGGTTCCTTTGTATGAACACGTTGCCCACCTTGCCCAACAATGGAACACCAAAAACAACATCGGCCTCGTTGTTGGCGCAACTCATCTGGACGCACTGAAACGCGTCCGTACTGCCGCGCCCGATTTATGGTTCCTCGTCCCCGGCGTTGGGACTCAAGGCGGCGATTTGGAATCTGCATTGAAGGCGGGTCTCCGCAAAGACGGACTTGGTATGCTCATCAATGTCTCACGGGGAATCTCGCGCGCGGAGAATCCCGCCCAAGCCGCGGCGGAAATCCGTGACCAAATTGTGAATACCAAAAGAGATTTGAACCGCGCAGCCCTCTAAGAACGCGATAAACGTCCAGACGAAACGCAAAAAATCTCTGCGGTCCAACTGACCAGTCGGACTAATTAAACATACAAGACTTGCAGACCAACAGGCCATTGTCCGCGCGGATTTCCCTGGGCACAGCGACCGCATTCCATCAAGTCGAAGGCAACACCAGCGGACCTCCAGTCAGTGGATGTTCCACCACCCGCACTGGCAGACAATATGCCTGTGAGATCAGTTCAGACGTCAGCACTTCGCGCGGCGTCCCAATGGCAGTTATCCTGCCGCCCACCAGCAACGCCACGCGGTCCGCGTAATGCGCGGCGAGATTCAGATCGTGCAACGCAGCCAAAACAGCCAGATGATCGTGATGCGCCAGCTCATAAACCAACTTTAACAGGCTGGTTTGATATTGCAGATCCAGATGCGCGGTCGGTTCGTCGAGGAGCAAGATCGGCGTGGACTGGCACAGGGCGCGCGCCAGCAAAACTCTCTGCGCCTCGCCGCCGGACAATTCGCCGACTCGGCGTTCTGCAAATCCTCCTGCGCTGACGCGTTCCAGCGCACGCCGCGCCAGTTCTTTATCAGTCTGAGAGGGCTGTCCTAAAAATCCAAGATAAGGTGTACGTCCAAGCAGGACGGTTTCCCAAACCGTGTAAGCCGGAGGCAGTGAAACCGCCTGTGGAACGACCGCCATATATTTGGCGCGCTTCATCGGATCGAGCGCGGAAAAATCATCGCCGTTGGTACAGACGCGCCCGCTTCGGATGGGGATAACTCCACTGACCGCGCGGATCAACGTGGATTTGCCCGCGCCGTTCGGCCCAATCAACGCCACCACTTCGCCTGATTGCACATCCAGGTTGGCCTCGTACAAAATCTGGCGTTGACCATAAAAGACGGAGAGGTTTTGAATTTTGAGCATAAGACCTACTTGACGACAGCCGGAATACCCGCCACCATAAAGATGACTTTATCTGCGGTGCGTGCCAGTGTTTGATTGACCCAGCCAAGCGCATCGCGATATACGCGTCCCATTTGATAGGGAGGGACAAGCCCCAAGCCCGCTTCGTTCGAAACAATGATCCAATCCTGTTTTTTTTGGCGGAGCATGCCAGTCAATTCATTGATTTCTTTTTGGAGGGCCAGCACGAAAGGCTTTTCATCTGCAAGGTCGTCCTTCACAAATTGCATGAGCAGGTTGGTAACAAGC
>JAJYOH010000308.1 GCA_021796315.1 Chloroflexota bacterium | reverse complement strand
GGAGTCTCGCCTGCAAGTTTTCCCGGCTCAAGCCAAAGTTTGCTTGTACCTTGCCAGTTGCCCGCAAGTTGGGAAAGAAAGTGATGAGGGGTGGATGATGATTTTGAGAAAGACATAGTAATTTCCATTTAGTGGTTTTGGTTAACAAAGAAAGACGAAAGAGAAAAGACGTTTTATGGCATTGGTATTTCCACGTTGAGCGAGAAGGTTGATATCTTATACTCGGCTTGCTCTTCGCGGATGGCATTCTTACGTTGGTGAGAAATCATCGGAGTTAACATGCTGATGATTCGAGTTATTAATGCCAGGCGATGTGCGGTAACTTCGGCTGGCAAAACACGGCGTGATTTGTAATACCAATCCCGGCTTTCGCGCGCAGAGCCCAAAGCGATTTCGATAAAACGGGCGCGGTCAAGCCCTTTGCTTCGCGAATATCCTTCGGTTAGGTTTGCACTGATGGAGCCAAGAGAGCGATGGAGCTGATCTGCGACGCTAAACATTAATTTTTCCTTCGACAATTTCAGAACGTCCTCCCATCCAATATCACCGGCAAATAAAGCCAGCCGATAAACTTCAAGCTTCCAGATCGGATCGTTGGTGATCTCTGATGGAACCGTCCCAAGCCATTCTGTATAATTCATGATTGCAATCCCCTCTTTCTTCCCTTCTACAAGCTCAGGGCAGACTTTCCTCTTTCTTCTTTCCTCTTTCTACATTCTGAAGACTCCAAAATTATTTTCATCCACCGGTGCATTCAACACCACCGACAACGCCAATCCCAAAACCTGACGCGTATCCGCCGGATCGATCACGCCATCATCCCAAAGCCGCGCGGTGGAATGATAGGGATTTCCTTCATCTTCATATTTTTCCAAAATGGGACGTTTGAATTCGTCCGCTTCTTCTTTTGTCAATTGTGGTTTGCCTTCGCGTGCGAGTTGATCCTGTTTGATGGTCAGCAAAACATTTGCAGCTTGTTCTCCGCCCATGACGCTGATGCGCGCATTGGGCCACATCCACAAAAACCTTGAGCCATAGGCGCGGCCTGACATTGCATAATTCCCTGCACCGAACGAGCCGCCGATCACGACCGTCAGCTTGGGGACGCGGGTGGTGGCAACTGCGTGCACCATCTTCGCGCCGTCCTTGGCGATGCCGCCTGTTTCGTATTCGCGTCCGACCATGAAGCCGGTGATGTTTTGCAAAAACAAAAGCGGGATTCCGCGCTGGTCGCATAACTCAATAAAATGAGTCGCCTTGAGTGCGGACTCACTGAACAGGACTCCGTTGTTGGCAATGATGCCGACCGGGTATCCGTTTATACGCGCGAAGCCGCACACAATCGTCGTGCCGTAACGCGCTTTGAATTCGCGGAATTTGCTTCCGTCAACCAGGCGGGCAATGATCTCATGCACATCGTAGCTTGCGCGAAAAGTGGAGGGCAGAATCCCGTAGATGTCTTCTGCTGGATAAAGGGGCTCTTCGGGCGGGAAAGAGGAAAGATGAAAGAGCCACGTCTTTCCTCTTTCTTCTTTCGTTGGCAATGTCTCCACGATGTCCCGCAAAAGTTGAATGGCGTGGTCATCGTCCTCGGCGAAGTGATCCGCGACGCCCGACTTGCGCGTGTGGACATCCGCGCCGCCGAGGTCTTCCGCGCTGACATCTTCTCCGGTCGCGGCCTTGACCAGCGGCGGGCCGGCTAAAAAGATCGTACCCGTGCCTTTGACGATGATGGCCTCATCGCTCATGGCCGGGACGTACGCGCCGCCCGCGGTGCAGCTTCCCATGACCGCCGCGATCTGCGGAATCTTTTTCGCGGACATACGCGCCTGGTTATAAAAGATGCGGCCAAAATGATTCACATCTGGAAAGACTTCATCTTGCAGCGGCAAAAACGCGCCGCCAGAATCAACAAGATATAAACACGGTAAAAAATTTTCTTCGGCGATCTGTTGCGCGCGTAAATGTTTCTTGACAGTCATCGGATAATACGAGCCGCCCTTGACGGTTGCATCGTTGGCGACGATCAAAACTTCGCGCCCGCTGACACGCCCGATACCGGTGACGATGCCCGCGCCATTTGCTTCGCCGCCATACATGCCCCAAGCTGCCAGCGTGGACAATTCCAGGAACGGCGAACCCGGATCGAGCAGGCGTTCGATGCGGTCGCGCACGAAGAGTTTGCCCTGCTCCTCCTGGCGTCTGCGATATTTTTCGCCGCCGCCCTGTCGGACGAGCGCGAGTCGTTCCTTCAATTCCCTGGCAAGCGCGCGCTGATGTTCGGCGTTGGATTTGAACTCGGAAGATTGCGGATCGAGCGAAGAGGAAAGGATTTCCATGCGCCGAGTCTAGCATAAAACCATCGGCAAAGACAAAGGCGATTGTGATAAGATTTTGCCCATGAATTTTTCGCCCATCACAGATGACCTGTTCATCGGCAACATGCCCTCTGCGTCAGACTATGACCAGTTGCATGACATCGGTGTGCGGCTGATCATCAACATGCGCTTCTCACGCGGACCCAAGCCGGACTCTCACCATCCGCCAATTCAAACTCTTTGGCTTCGCTCCATTGACAGCCCATTGTTCCCGATCTCGATCCACAAATTAATGCGCGGCGCGCAAACTGCTCTTGAAACGATCTGCTCCGGCGGAAAAGTCTATGCACATTGCGCCTACGGACGTCATCGCGGCGTGGCGATGGGAGCCTGTATTTTGATCGCACAGGGAATGCCGCCAATAGATGCCATGAAATTAATCGAGTCGCGTCGTTCAGTCGCCGACCCCGATGCGTTCTATATCAAGTCAAGAATTTTGAAGTTTGCCAAATTATGGAAAGCAAGTGGACAGGTTTCAAGGTTTGAAAGTGGTTAGGCTTTTGGGCCTTTCATGAGTTATCATCTGCATAATGCAGCACGAATGTGACCTTTGATAAGTGTTAGGAGGAAACCATGGCAAAAAAAGAGCAGCTGTTAAAAAGAATAGGCGTGCGAGTGTGGAGTGGCATTCTCTACATTTGGAATCGTCCCATCATTATCAGCGGTATTCTGCTGGTGGTGGCTGCTTTCCTGTTCCATGCGATCATTACGCAAACCTTCGTTAAGTACACCAACTGCAATTACCTGATCGTCACAAAATTGAATATGGATTCCGTCTTTTGCAATGGAATTACAGTCACCGATCCGCTCTTTGGGAAGAAGCTCTTTGACATGCCTGGCCTGAGTTCCGCGATCGACAAACCGTTGGAATTTATCCGCTTGGTTATTGCGTGGAGTGTTATCGTCTTCTTTGCTTTTCTGAGCTTGTTCCTGACGATTATCATCAATAACTTTGTGCGCGTTGTCAAAATCCTAACCTTCAACAAAGAGGAATGGAAACGTTTTCTGGCCAGCGCACGAATTTCGCTGTTTATCTTCATCGTGTTTTGCTCGATCTTCTATTTCTCTGTGATGGGATAACGTGTTGGTGACTCGTTAGAGCAGAATCCGTTTCATCAGCGCCAGAAAGGCTACAAAAGCCGAGAAAAAGAATTATGAAAACGATTAAGAAAAAGAAAAATGACGAAATGCGCGCTGAATATGATTTCAGCAAGGCCGGGCGTGGAAAATTTTATCGCCCGCTGGATAAAGGTTACACTGTCCATGTTCATAAAAAGGATGGGACAGCCGTCGTCAATCATTACACATTGGCGGAAGGCACGGTTTTACTGGACCCTGATGTGCTCTAATATTTTTCAGACTCTGAGTCTGTCAACGAAGCTCTACGTTCACTGATCCGCTTGACTGAAAAGTCCCCGCAAGAAAATACGATCTGCAAAAATCAGCAGTGCGTCAAGTTGCGGAGAGAAAATAGTGAAAAACAAAAAAGGACTCGGCAATCAGCCGAGTCCTTTTTCATCCTTTATTCTTTCAATCATCAACTCCGCGCTCCTTATACGCCACCTTATGACAATAGAAAGACTGTTATCTACTTAAGTCGCCCGTCGCTCCACTGCACAGCACCCGTCTGTAATACAATGCCAGGGCCACTCAAAGCACTTACATTTCCTCCTAGGAACTGAGCAATCCGATCTTGCATATCAGGGTATGTAGCAAATGTCTGTTGAACTAAAGGATCGTCAACCCCAGTATTTGTACTTCGAATAGCGGTAATGATCGGCGTAATGTGCATAGAATTTTTCCATGTGCTTATTGCCCATTTAACATATGGATCAGTCTGCGGATTGATTTTATAGGCTCCACCATAATAGTAAGAATTCACTGTAATAACCCACTTATTGTGTGAGGGGTCATTCTTATCGTAAAATTCAATTGGTTGAACAATATCGAAAGATCGAAGGCCGTTATTTTCATATAATACAATTCCAAATGTAACATTGCGATGAAAAGGAGCAGTGGCGGGATCGGAAAAATTTGGGGCATGATCTGTGTTGTAAACAATCGCGTCCCCAACATCAAAGCTCAGCTTATCAATGGCGAATGGGATGTCTTTGATTTTCGATTGATCAAAAGGCTTCGATAGCGTTTCAAGCCAATAAAAATAGTTGCCATTAGCCAAATCTTCCGCCGGTATCACGCAATTATAAAAGCTTTCAATTTTACATATCGAGTAGATTATTTGCTTAGTGGGAATTGCAGTTTCGGTAGGAGTAGGTACTATCGTTGGTGTTTCGCTGGGGATGGATGTGGGGGTAATAATGAAAGTTGGCGTAAAGGTTGGTGCAAGTTTTGTGGTGGGTGCGCAGGCAGAAATCAGCAAGGCAAAAAGAAGAATAAAGATTTTACGGGGCATATCTTGCTTCCTCCATGAGATAAAACTGGCGTAATTGAATTTGGTATTTACCATAACCACTATCTAATAATGTTGACGACGATGCTCCTACTTTAGCACAAATCCCCGCCAATGTCACTCACTACTCTCCACTTTCGCCCCCTCCTCGCTGACTCCCAACTCAAAAACTCGTGCGCTCAACCCAACCGCCTCAAACGCCTGCATCATCGCTTTGCCGATGGCTGAATCTTTCTTCGCCGAGAACGCGATCAGGCTGGGACCTGCTCCCGACAAAGCCACCGCTGACGCGCCCGCCTCTTTTGCCGCGCCGATTGCGGATTGCGCTCCGGGGATGAGCGGCAGGCGATACGGCTGATGCAATTTGTCGTCCATGACCTGACCAAGCAATTCAAGGTCGCCGCATTCCAACGCTTTTGTCACCAGCGCCGCGCGGCTAATGTTGTAAACAGCGTCCTTCATTGGGATTTGCTTTGGCAGCGCCGCGCGCGCCTGTTTGGTTGGGAAATGAAAATCAGGCGTCACAACCGTGATCGCCATCGCGCCGACGTTCATTTTTCGCGTGATGATCTTTCCATCGGCGATACTCTTCGAGTACGATGTTGCCGAAGCGACCAGTCCGCCCAGCATGGCCGGTGCGACATTATCCGGGTGGCCTTCGTTTTCAACAGCGACCTTCAATAATTCATTGCGCGTAAGTGGTTCGCCCAACAATGCATTCGCGCCGAGCAGGCCCGCCAGCATGGCCGCGGAACTGGAGCCGAGTCCCGATGTCAGCGGGATGCGGTTGATGCAATGCACGTGCAAACCGTTGCAGGTTTTCCCGACCATTTTATAAACTTGCAGCGCGGCATCGACGATTGAATTGCGTTGATCTTTGGGAAGTCTGTTCGCGCCTTCGCCCTCGATCTCAACGCGGAAATCATCGGCGGGCGCGAACGCGGCTTCATTCCACAGATCGAGCGCAAGACCCAGCGCATCGAAGCCGGGTCCGAGGTTGGCAGATGTGGCGGGAACTTTAACGAGAATCTTCATAAGTCTTTTGAACCGCGAAGATCGCAAAGTGCGCAAAGGTTTTTTGCTTTTCCTTTGTGTACTTCGTGTCCTCTTGCCCTTCGTTCTTTGAGGGTTGTGGTTAATTTTTTACGATAATATAACTTCTTCCAACGCGGACAAGTTCGGCATGACCACCTGCGGCTTGACCATATCCTTGATGACGATGTCCGGGTCTTTCAATCCATGGCCGGTGCAGATGGCGACGATCCTTTTTCCTTTCGGATTCAGATTGCCGTTCTCGATCTCGATCGCCAGCCCGGCCAGTCCCGCCGCGGACGCAGGCTCGACCCAAATGCCCTCGAGCTGTGCCAGCAATTTTTGCATGTCCACGATCTGCGTGTCGGTGGCCGCGATGATCTTTCCTTTGGATTCTTCAGCAGCCTGCAAAGCTTGTTCGCCGCGCGCCGGTTTTCCGATGCGGATGGCCGTCGCAACTGTTTCCGGATTTTCAACGGCGTGCCCGATCACGAGCGGAGCCGCGCCTGCGGCCTGGACTCCCAACACTTGCGGCAAGCCTGTTGACTTTAATTGATGATATTGTTTGAAGCCCGCCCAATACGCCGTGATGTTTCCCGCGTTGCCAACCGGCAGGCACAACCAATCCGGCGCGGACTCGAGCGTGTCGCAAATCTCGAACGCCGAAGTTTTTTGTCCCTCGATGCGGAATGGATTGATCGAGTTCACCAAACAGATCGGGTGCTTGTTCGTGATCTCGACGACCATCGTCAGCGCATCGTCGAACGAGCCTTCGATCTGAATCACCTGCGCGCCGTACGCGACCGCGCCTGCCAATTTTCCCGCCGCAACTTTTCCCTGCGGGATCAGCACGATGGATTTCATTCCGGCGCGCGCTGCATACGCCGCGGCGGATGCAGCTGTGTTGCCTGTGGATGCGCAAATTACAGTCGTCGCCCCACGCCCCGCCGCTTCACTCACTGCGGCAGTCATGCCGCGGTCTTTGAATGAGCCGGTCGGGTTGAGTCCCTCATATTTGATGAAGAGTTCAAAGCTATGCCCTGAGCCTGTCGAAGGGCCGCCGCCGAGATGGCGGGATAAATTGTCAGCGGGAATCAAAGGCGTGTTGCCCTCGAGCAGACTCACCGTCCGTGTGTGAGGCGGAAGGTCGAGCAGGTGTCCGTATTTTGAAAGCAGTCCGTTATAAGTCACGAGTTATCCTTTTAATTTCGGGGTTTCACCACAGAGACACACCGTTCGCGCCGCCAAGCCCGGCGGCACGCCGGTGCGAGACGGCAAAGGACACAGAGTCTTTCTTCGTGTCCACAAAGAAAAAGCTTT
>JAJYOH010000307.1 GCA_021796315.1 Chloroflexota bacterium | reverse complement strand
AATAATAAGCAATATCTTTCGATTTGAAGATTTGGGAGGCTTTGCTGGTTGAGCATTCATTTGGAACCTCTTTCTAGTTTACCCAATGTGCTTGAATTCTTTTAGGCGGGCGGATGATGAAAAGTGTGAGCGTTGCAGACATGAACGATGACGCAAGGATCGCCATTTGCGACATGGGGTGCGGCGGGAAAAGTTTTAGCAGAGCAAAGTAATTACCAATGAACGCAAGGGATGGAAAAAGCCAAAGTTCAACGCGATGAATGATGTTGAATATTTTTCTGCTTAAGTGAGAAGCATCAAGAGTAATAAATATCTGCATGGAAATGCAGAGTTGTATATCGAGAGGAATTCTTTTCCAGTCATTTGTTTTTGGAGGGCAAGTTTTCGGTGACTTCATCGGGGATAGGCTCTGTTGTGTATTTCGCTATAGTCTCTGCAAGTTTGCGTTGCATCGAGGTAGGAAGTTTTTCCCAGTTACGAGCTGCGTAAAGATAAAGAATATTGGGGCGATCCATTTTCAGGACATCATAAATTTCAAATCCCAACTTCAAAGCGATCTTTATCATGTTTTCTTCACTTGGAATTCGAGAGCCATTCATCCAATAGGAAAGCAGTGAACGATTTACATCAAGATAGTCAGCGAATTCAAGCACGGTTCTTCTCTCCCCTTCCCGTCTTTGCCATTCCAGATATTGGTTATCGAGCCACTTTGCAAACGGGGTTTTGATGGGCATGAGCATAGTTTATTCCCTTCTGCGAATTTATGTAATACCCTTGACAGTTCTGTGCAGTAGTTGTATTATGTAACAGATGTGACACAAATACACATAAGCGATGAAAAAGTAGTTTGCGCAGGAGCAATGATGGCAAAAGAACCTAAAGTTTCGGATGTGATGAAAACCTACATGGATGCCTACGGGTTAACGCAGGACGCTTTTGCAACGTCGCTGAATAAAAGCCTTGTGAACACAAATATTGGCCGTGTGGCGGTGACGAATTGGTGCAATTCCAAGTCTGAACCGCACACGGATTTTTTATTGGTGTGCGCAGTAGTCTATGAAGATTGGCGGCGCGCATGGGCGGTGGATTGTCTCAAGGTGAAATTGCCGGAAGTGTTTGAGAGCGGTATTGTCGACTTCAAACTCCCACTTGCGAAATAAGGAATTACACGATGAACCAGGTTTCTGAATTGCTCGATCTGGATACTTTCGTGGCTGTGAAGAAGGCTGCGCCAAAAGTGAGCCAGGTGCCTTTTGACACGGCGCAAATGGCTGTGAAGGCGTTGGCGGAATTTTCAAATACCCATGCAGATAACCGGGATTTTGACGGGCAGAAATACTGGCGGGCGTCATTGAAGGAATTGGTGAAGATCGCAGGTTTGGACGAGGGGCAGGTTTCATCCAGGCAGTTCGGCTCGGTTTATCGGGCGATGGGTATGACAGAATGGCGGGAAATGGATGGATATGTAGTGGCATGGTCGCAGGCGCAATTGAAGATCTTGATGAAGTATTTCAAGGTGACAACAGGCAGGGCATAAACGCGAAGCGCAGTCCTTGGACGGGAGGACTGCGCTCGCTGAACGGTTTGGGCATTGGACGGATGCCTTTTTCTATCGCAGAGTGTAGCACTGGTTTTTGAGATTGTGTGATTTTTGGGCTGGCGGGTGTCGGGCGAAGACACTTTTACCAATAAGAAGATGGTTCGAGTCCATTACAGCCCACCAGGATGGCTTGAGCGGCCATCTGAACAGTTTCTTCTCCCCCTTTGAAAGCCCTGACCGGTGCGGAAGCCGGTCAGGGCAAAGGAATGGATCAATGAGATACATGGCCAAGGGAAAGAGCAGGCAAAGAAGAATGATCTCCATGTGCTGGGCAATGTTGATCTTATTTTGGTCGACGGGAAGTCTGGGGTTGAGAACAAACACAGCCTATTTGAGCGCCGATGAGCTTTTGGGACAGGCCGAATATCAGAGCATCCGCGTGCGGTCATGGCAGTTTGGTTTTATTGACAACTTCGGCAAATGGATCATCGTGGAACATTTTTTATCGTCCGATTTTTCGCAATGCGTCATTGTTCCGCTGGTCACGCCGCTGACGGATGCCCAGCCGGTGTACTGCGAGAAGAAATATAACGGCAATGCCTTTTCAGGATTTATCTATTTTCGCGGACATGAACGTCCTTTTTGCGGAGCAGAGATAAAGAGCAGGCTGCCAGGAAAGTGCTTGTATATCAATCCGGTCACACATGGATAAGCAAAGGAGACATTATGAATCACTCAACAGGAACCGCAAGTTTGTTTTTGAGCCATGCCGGAAGGAGCAATGTGACGTTTCGCTGTGCGCAGGATACGATGGTTGGCGCGTACAGCCTGCAGGAGGGCGAGCCGATCAAGGCCGTCAGCGATGGTCAAGGTCTGTTCTATGTTTATGTGGAATGGGGCGATGGCGCAATCGGGCGATTGAACGCGCATGATGTCAACAAGCTGGCTGGTTATGAAGCGGTAGGTGAGTGATGCTGCGGGACATGAATATCACGACCTGGCATGTGTCTCCGACTCTGCATTGGATGGAGGAATTTGCGGCCTGGCTTCATGACCATGAGCGCGCTCCGCTGACCATCGAGGCATATTTGCAGGACCTTCGCCATTTCTCAAATTTCTTTATGAGGGTCAACGGTCAGGGCTTCACGCCTGATCAACTGAATGCGACGGATGTCAAAACCTATTTCAAGTCGCAGGATGATGATCACAGCGTGAAACCTGCCAGCCGCAACCGCCGTCTTTTCTCATTGCGGGTGATGGTCGCTTGGGCGGTCGAAGCCGGTTTATTGGAATACGACCCAACAGTCAGTGTGAAGCGGCAGGTGGTCGAGCTCACGCCGCGCGATCGAACCGTCGAAGAGATGGAACGCCTGGCGCTAGTCGTCCTGAACGGCGCTCACATCCGCTGTGCGGGAGAGTTACACGCGTGGCTGTCGTTGCGCGACCGCATCCTATGGGCAATCTTCACCGATACCGGGTTACGCATCCACGAAGTGGCCGAACTGAAAGTGAGTGATATTGATTTCGAGGAGCGGCGCATCAACGTGCATGGGAAGGGGAATAAGAAAGCGCCGATCAATGTCCCGGCGCGCCTGCTCGAAATGATCGCATCTTTTCTCGGACCTAAAACGGATCGCGCCGAAGCGCATGTGATCACCGACTGGAACGGATCTCCGATTACTTCCGGGCAGATCCGTGTGCGAATCAAGATGATCGGCGAAGCGGCAGGTATCCGCGATTTGAAGCCGCACGATCTGCGCCACACCTATGCCTATTTGCTTTTGAAAACGTTGATCCAGCAGGGCTTATCCGTGCCTGCGGCGTTGGACGCTTTGCGCAAGCAGATGCGCCATGCCGACCAAAAGACAACCATGCAATATTTTGCCGCACGCGACAGCCAGGTCCGCGCCGCGCTGGAGGCGATGTAATGAAACGGATTGGAAGCCTTTCTGAACTTTATAAAAGATTGAAAGTCTGATGAATGGCGCGCCGGCTCAAGTTGAATTTCACTTTAGATGTGGTGATGGTTCCCATGCCTGAAGGGCATGTCGAAGCCTGGCGCGCCGGAATTCTACTACTACTGAACATTTTAAAAGACGAAAGTTTGATTTGTGCGCAGGGCGATCTTTTGGCGGAGGTACATTATGCAACTGTGGATAGTGATCGTGATGGTGATGATGGCGGAGTTCGGTCTGCATTACTTCCCATACAAGCTGTTGTTGAGGGGTAAAGCACTTCCACGAGTGATCGCGTACACGCTCGGTGTGACTGGGATAATGAGTCCGTTCACAGCGTGGCTTTGGTATCGCGGCGATTTTGAAATTATTCAGACACTTTGGGCTGCAATAATTTCAGGCGGGTTGATAGTTCTATCATTGCATGGTCTTGATCATTATCTCGACTTGGAGATGCGTGACTTGGAGTCAACTGAACGCGAGACCAATACGCGGAGTCGCAGAGATGTCAAGAAGTAAAGGAATGGACAGACGAGCTTCGCGTCTGCGTGCGGATCTGGATGGGGCTACATTAGCGCTGGTTGATTGCGAAGAAGTTATGCCCGAAATTGAATTGCGCGTCAACCAGGCTATTCGAAGATCGGGACTTAGCGCGTTGCTCAGTCCTGTGCTTGAAGATCTGGAACGGATGACGGCAGATATTCATCAAGCAAAGTTGCTGGTGGCGTGTGCGACGGTCAAGTTGATGGAGTAATTATGATGCGGTGTTTAGTTTTTTATGCAGTAGTAGGAAGAATCGCCAACTACCCATTTACGTGCGCTGGCTGGCACGGGATACTTTGTCCAGAAAACGATTGTTGGCGGTCAAAATCCATGCAACATAACATGGAGTTATGTTGCATGAACCGGGCGGAGGATAGGCCCGGGGGTGAATTCCTGGCGGGGGCGGGGTCGGCAGCGCGTAAGGCTTACTACGCACAGCAAACTCAGAGAAATGGGAAAAACGCTTGGCGGGCAGTTGTGGGATGACTGCAGAAACTTTGAAGGAAATATCGGACGGACAGATGACTATCATTGATGACATCAAGGCGCGGGTAGATATTGTTGACCTGATTCAGCAGGATACGGCGGTGAAACTGCGTCGAAGCGGGAAAAATTGGTCGGGTTTCTGTCCATTCCACGCGAACACGCACACGCCATCGCTAATCGTATTCCCGGACACTGGAACATGGCATTGTTTTGGGGCATGCAATGAGGGCGGCTCGGTGATCGATTGGATTTTGAAGAAAAATGCGGGCTGGGATTTGAAGGAAGCGATCAAAGACCTAGCGCGACGTGGAAATATTCCAGTGGGTGAGATGGATGGGCCGGAACTGCGTCAACGGCTGGCTGTGAGAGCGCGTGAAGACGTGCTGACAATCGCTGCGAGGTTATTTGCGAAATGGCTGCTGGAAGACGAAGAGGCGTTGGCCTATGCGCGCTCACGCGATTGGAGCGATGAGACAATCACGGCTTCACGATTGGGTTTCAGCGGCCGCGCTTCTGCTGCTCAGGTAAAAGAGATGAGGGGCGAATTCGACCTGCACGGCATTGCATACGATTCGCCGGATGCAGTGATGATCCTTGGTTTCAGAGGCGACGTGGCGGAGTGGGCGCAGAAACATGGCCTTAAGCCTGCTTCGTTCAAAGAGAAGGCTGTGCATGGATTGATGGATAAACCCGGACTGATATATGCGCACAAGGTCAACGGGAGAATTGTTTATTTATCACGGCGGCAGTTACCGGGTCATGATGTGATCCGTGACAAAGACTCGGGACAAGAGAACGAGTGGAAGTCGTTCAATCCGTATGCGGCGCTGGCTGGCGATAAGGTCCCGTTCTTTAATCACATGCACCTGCGCGAGCGGTCAAAAATTGTGATCGTGGAAGGACAGGCGGATGCGATCACATTGGCGCAGTGGGGCATCCCTGCGATGGCACTAAACGGTTCGGCGTGGAAGAGTCTGGGAGATGAGATCAAGTTACTTCAAGATAAATACGAGACGATCTATTTCGCAACCGATTCGGATACGCCGGGCGAGACGATTGTGACCGGCAAGAAAAATGATTTTCCGCTGACTACTGCTTTCGGGCCGATGTTGTGGATCGCACGCTGGCCTAAGTTCAAATGGACGAGGCCGGATGGCAAGGCGAAGATCTCGAAAGATGCAAACGACCTGGCGCAATATCATGCCGATAACGGGATCGAGCCAAAGGTGGCAGAGCAGAACGTGCGGGCTGTATTCGACCAGGCGATCCCAATCGTATTGATGGCGGCGCAATATACCGGAAGGCAACAAGGCGCGGACCGGCAGAAGAGTTTGGAAGTGGTGTTGCCGCTGATCGCAAGAATGCCGGTGAACACGCGTAATGATATGCGCCTGAAACTGGCAAAGGCATTATTTCCCGAAGATCTGTTTCCCGAATATAAAAGCGCGCCGATTCGTCCATATGAAAAGCTGATCGGGAATGAACTCAAGGTGAGAAACGAAGACGATAAGCCGGTTGAGATCGAAGAGGTGATGGGCGGATGGTATCCTGTGAACGAGGACGGAACCGAAGGTTACCTGCTGGAGATGTGTTTCGACAAGCGTAATGGCAAAGCGAAATTTGCATACGCTCATGTCTGGCTGAAGAATCAGAATAACTCGGTGACGATGACATCGTCACGCGAGATCGGGACCGCAAATTTCGTTGATATCAACGGAAAACGGCTGGTGCCGATGATCGATGATAACGTGCGTTATGGAACGGTGAGACTTCCGAGCGAATTGGGCGCAAAGAAGACAATCCGCCAGTTGTTGGGGGAGATCCGGCTCTTCATCCAACGTTATTTTTTGCTCGATCAGGATATTCACATCATCCAGTCGTCATTGTATGCGTTGTTCACCTGGGTCTATGACTGTTTTCCATATTTGCCTTATCTGCGGGCGCGCGGCGCTCCGGGCTCTGGAAAATCGGAGTTGATGCTGCTGGTAGGAAAGGTCTGCTACCGGATGATGACAACTGCGGGCCTGACAAGCATCGCAGGCTTCAAAGGAATGGCGCATATTTATAAAGGCACGCTGATGATCGATGAAGTTGACTCGCTGGCCGGAAGCAAAGAGGATAAAGGCGAACTGCGGGCATTATTGAACGTGCGCGCAATGAAAGAACAAGCACGTATTGTGACGATGATGGATGTTTTGAGGGCGGATGGCACGCATACTTTCAGACCTACCACTACGTTTGTGTTCGGTCCAACCCTATTGACGATGTACGGCGCGTTCAAGGACCCGGCGACCGAGAGCCGATGTCTATCATTTGACCTTTATAAGCGCGATGTGCGGGACCTGTTGAAACATAACCCGCCAATCGAGCCGGGCGTGATCCCGCCTGAACAGGAAATCGAATCGCAAGCATTGACGAACGACTTATTGTATTTCCGTCTGATGATGTGGATGCCGCGCATCGAGGTGGATGCGACGGTGAAATTGACAGACGTGAGAGTGAGCGCGCGTATGAACCAGGTAATGAGACCGCTCAAAGTGCTGGCATATTTGCAAGGCGATAAAGAATTGATGGATGACTTGAATATGGTGGCTGAGATCAATTTCGAAGAAGAGCAAAAAATAACGTTGGATGA
>JAJYOH010000306.1 GCA_021796315.1 Chloroflexota bacterium | reverse complement strand
GCAGATCGAACAGCGCGCGCATCACGCTCACCAACGAGGGCGCGCATATCCTGCTGATGAAGTGAGACGCTTCCAAACGCGATCAGCAATAAAAGCAAAGTGAGCGGCAGGACCGTGATGGCCAACATTTGCACGGTAAGACCGCGCAGAAAAGGAGCACGCAGTTTCTTCATTCTTCGGAGATATTGCCTGTGCTTTGCGGAATCCAGCCAAGAGAGACGCCGCGCATGACAGCCTCGGTGCGGCTGGTGGCTTGCAGCTTGGCGAAGACATGCGCCAGATGCCCCTGCACGGTGCGGTCGCTGATGCTCAGTTGCACACCGATGGATTTGTTTGTATAGCCTTTCGCGGCCAGACGCAATACATCAAGTTCACGATCAGTGAGCGGTTCAACCGGAGTTTTCTCGGGCCGCTTGAAAAGATTTGACATCAATTTTTGTGTCACGGCGGGATCAAGCGCAGACTTGCCTTCACACACATCGCGTACGGCTTGGATGAGTTCTTCGGTCTTGGCGGTTTTGAGAACGTATCCATTCGCGCCCGCCTGCAAAACAGCCATGACATAAGGTTCGTCATCGTAGGCAGTCAGGATAAGCACGCCGACTTCAGGTAAATGTGAACGCACCCAGCGAGTCACTTCAATGCCGCTGGCTTTTGGCATTTGGATATCCAATACGGCCACATCAGGTTTATATTTTTGGATGATTTCCTGGGCTTCTTCGCCATCTCCCGCTTCGGCAACGACTTGGATATCCCTCGCGCTTTCCAGCAGTTGACGAATTCCTGCGCGGACGATGTGGTGGTCATCCGCTAAAATGACCTTGATCTTCGCTTTAGCCTTTACCAAAGGACTCCTCCATATAAGGGAAGGCAAACCAGACGATGCCAAGACCAGCTAAAGGTCCAGTGATGAGGCGCATGATGGAATTGAACGAACCGAGCGCAGCCCCTGCGTAGAAGGTCGCGGGCAGGGAGTTATTCGTCAATATCGCCAGCCATTGATTTGTAGAACGAAAACCCTGCCCGATACCAGCGAAGTCACTGATCATGTGCGTACCGCCATCCAGGGCAATTGGGAGCAAAAATAAGGCGAACCCCCACCACGGCAATGGTTTGATCCAGCGGCGCAACGGCAGCCATACCAATGCAAACAGCCAAACGCTTGTATAAAACGAAATCATGCGATCTGACCAGGCGATCTTCCAGCCCATTGCTGCGTTGCCGATGAACTTTCGCAGAATGAGCGGGTTGAGCGTGTTTTGCCATGCGGCTTGAATTTCAGTAAGAGAGTACATGAATTTTGGGCCAAACAGGAAAAAGGAACGCTCTGGAAGTTGGTGGCAGAAAAACGAGTAGATAAAGTATATTGCTTTTCCCGCACCGGCCCAGCCGATGTGCATGAAGACAGGCGCAAAGAACGGCGCCCATACCCACAAGCCGTACACAATAAGGAAAATTTCAAACCAGCGAGACTTCGTCTTTTCTCCGGGAGAAATGTACGCGTCTGGATGTTGGGTGATACCAGTATTAGTCATGTCTTTATGATACCCTGTTATCCTGAGAATTTGATTTGAAGCGACTGCTCGATGGATGATCGAATGATTGGGTCGACGCGTTGCAACGGCGGACTGACAAGTGACAACCAGGTTTGTTCATTATTGCCGTGCAGGATTAATGTGGCTGGTTCTGATGCTTCACCATAAACGAGCAGAATAAGCATTTGACAATCGCATTTGCTTGTCCCATGATGAGGACAGAGACAATCTTTCAGCGCATGGCGCGCAGTATGCAAGTCAAAAGTTTGTATGACGCGCAATCCGTTCCGCGTCAGGTTTTGACTTGACCATTGCAACGCCTCATTGCAGGAACATTTCAAAGTAAGGAATGGGGAGAGATTATTCATAAAGTGCCTCAAGGCTGGTAATGCTATTTTAGGGATTCCTTCAATGAACACTCAGGGCTACTTCACTTACTTGCATATAGGCAAAATTGCCTATCGTCCTCAACCGCCATCCGGCGCAAGACGCTCGCAGCTGATAAGACTATGATGAGAAAGAAGATTACTGGCGAAACGCTATCTCATTCCTATGTCTTCGAATGGGATTTGAAATACGATAAGAAGAAGGATATTGTGTCTACCTCAGGCAAGAATCAACTGAGTCGTCGTGATTTCATCAAAACCATCACGGCAGGAATTGGTGGACTGATCGGCATATTGGTGGGAATCCCATCAATGGCGTATCTGCTTTCGCCCGCCATCCAGGATCAAGCGCTGGATGACGCGCAGATTTCGCTGGGCCTGCTTGAAAATTATCCAATTGGGGTCCCAACACGATTCGAGTTCACACGTACCAAAGTCAATGGCTGGGAGCGAACGGCGACCAATTATGGTTTGTATGTGCTGCGAAAGAGTAAAAGTGAAGTGAGGGTCTTTTCTGATATTTGCACGCATTTGGGCTGCCGGGCAACCTGGTATCCGGAAATTGGAAATTACGTCTGCCCATGTCACGACGGTCATTTTGATATGTTGGGGTATGTTATGAGCGGCCCACCGCCGCGTCCGCTGGATGAATTTGACGCCAAAATCAAAAACGGAATTTTGTTCGTCACGCTTCCACCCTTCAAACGAACTGGTTAAAGCGAGCACGTTAATGTAGAAGCCGAAGATGAACTGTAGATTATGTGCCCTGTCCAGAAGTATTCATAGCAGGCTTTTTATATTCTGTATGAACAACTACGCCCCCTGCTAGCAGGGGGCGTAGTTGTTCGAGTAATTTAACGCTTCGAACCCTCGTATATGGATACAACCAGCCTCGCAGACGCCAAATATTGTGTTCCCCTGCGATACCATCGCCAATGCGATATTAGGAAAAGCCTGGGCGGGGCAATGGACATGGAAACAGTTTATCACGGGCGGACCGGAAATCAGAGATTTCAAATTTGGCGAAGACAAAGTGCCCATTGTGAGCGAATACGGATATGTGAGTAATAGAATTACGTAATATTTTCGCAAGGTATTCGCTTTCGAGTACGGTGCACCGTTGAAAATATCAGGTACAACCGGGCCATCTATGATTGTTTGAGGTAGAATCTTTAAGCATTGCCCGTGATGAAATTTCACGGGCAAGAAAATCTCATGCAGCGCACCTTCCCTCGCGTTCTTCGTACCAAAATCATTCCTCCGCCGCGCAATCCGCGAACCCTGGTGCGTCCACGCGTCAGCGTTGTGTTGCGTGAGGCGCTCGATTATCGTCTCACCATTTTGCAGGCAGGCGCGGGGTACGGCAAAAGCACCGCGCTGGCCGAACTGGCAGCGGAGCTTCGCCCGTTGATCTGGTATCAGGCTAACGAGGAGGATAACGATCCGCTGGTCTTTCTCCTGCATCTATTCTATGCGGCGCGTGAAGCTTTGCCGGAAATCCCCGACCTTCCGATTCCCATGCTCGAGGCCTGGGACGGCGTGCAAGGTCCGCTCCCGTGGCGCGCTGTGCTTGACCAATTTTTGAACGTGCTCAGTGCACATCTCACGGAGCCTGTGCTGTTCGTGCTGGACGATGCTCACATCGTCACCGAAAGCGGGGAAGTGGCGCACATTCTTGATCGCTTGATCGGCCTCGCTCCCGCTTCTGTGCATGTCCTGCTTTCGGGACGCCCAACCATCAGCCTGCCCACATTGGCACGCTGGCGTTCGCAGGATGAAGCGCTCATCCTCGATCAATCCACGCTGACTTTTACCGTTTCAGAGATCTCAGCACTGTTCGCCGGACAATACGGCCTCGATCTCACCAGCGAAGAAGTTAATTCGCTTCTCGCTTACACCGAAGGTTGGGCGATTGCTCTGCAATTGATCTGGCAAAGCATTCGCACACAGCAGGGCGGTATACATCCTATGAATGCCGCCGACACAATGTCCACGGGGCAATCGTCATCTGTGCTCGAATTTCCTTTGCACTGGCAGGCAGATTCATTGGACGCTTTGTTCGATGTGCTTGCCCGCGAAGTCTTCGCGCGCCACCCTGATGATGTGCGTGACTTTTTGTTGATCACCGCCATCCTGCGCGATCTTTCCCCAGAAACCTGCGACGCGCTGCGCAGAGCAGCCGGTCGTTACTCAGGCGACTCGGCTTCCATGCTGGCCTACTTGCGCCGACAGGATCTGTTCGTGGTCGAGACCGCAGAAGGAACGCTTCGTTATCATCATATCTTCCATAACTTTCTACGCCAGCAGTCCGGCCTCGAGCAACGCAGTCAATGGAATTGTGCCGCCGCCGATTATTTCCTCCTTCATCAGAAAAATCCCGAATCCGCCATCTATCATTTGCTCGAGGCGCAAGCCTGGGACGAGACGGCAGATTTGCTCGACACGTATGCCGCGACTCTACTTTCCAGCGGACGTCTCGATACGCTGGCAACCTACATCGCTTCTTTACCGCCCCTCAGCCTGCACCAACATCCTATGCTTGTTTTTACACTGGGAGAGTTGGCCCGTTTACACTCCCGCTTCGACGAAGCCCAGGGCTGGTATCGTCAGGCCGAAACCATCTGGCGCACACGCGGACAACAAGATGGTATCGCGCGCGCTTTACGCGGACAGGCACGCGTATATCTCGACACGGTCAACCCATCCCAGGCCGAACGTCTGCTTGAAGAAGCCATTCGCCTCAGCGACGGCTTTGAGGATCGCGAAGCTCAAGTGCGCCTTTATGAATTATTGGCCGAAAACAAACTTAACTCCGGTCACGTAGATGAAGCCGAACGTTTGCGCCAGCGTGCCGAAGATTTACGGCTCGAAGGGCCATCCAACGACCAACTTCTATTCCGTGTCTGGCTCCGCACCGGACGACTCAACGAGGCCCGCCGCGGCCTCGAAGAACGCGCCGAAGCCGAAAAGCAGCAGCCCGTTCAAACTCCGCGCGCGCATCGCGAGACGATGTTAATTCTCTCGTTAATTTATTCCTTTCAAGGATTGGGCAAAGAGGCTTATCAAGCCGCCCTCGAAGGCACGCGCCGCGGCGATGATTTAAAATCGCCGTTCGTGACCGCTGTTGGACACATGCGTCAGGGTCATGCGCTCATGCTGGCAGGCGACGATCACGCGCTTTCCGTCAATTACACTCATGCCCGCGAACAATTTGAAAAGACCATAGAGATCAGCCGCACGTTGAACGTACCCCGCCTGCTCGTGGAGGCCAAATGGGGTTTGTGCCGCGCCTGCGGTTATCAAGGCGATTTGACGTTGGCTCAAGCCCATGCCCAACAAGCCATCGAAATTGCTGACCAGGCGGGCGACGAGTGGATCGCTTCCCTCACGCGCCTGACGATGGGCGCCAGTCTGATGTTGGCCGCGCGCTATGAAGCCGCCGAGGAATGGCTCAACCGCGCTGTGACTGGTTTCCAGGAATGCAGCGATCCGTTCGGACGCGCTGCCGCGCGTCTGTGGTTGTGCTTTGGCCTGTTCAAACAAAAGCAAATGAAAGATCTCGAGCGCATTCTGCCTGATGTATTGACTACCTGCCGTGAAAAAGATTACGGCTTCCTGTTCACCAATCCATCATTACTTGGCGCGCTCGATGAACGCATCTTCACCCCCTTATTGATCCTTGCGCGCGAGCATGGCTGGGATGGCGCTTACGCTGTCCGCCTGCTGGAACAACTTGGGCTGAGCGGGGTGCAGAGTCACCCAGGGTTTCAACTCCGCGTCCAAACGCTGGGCAATTTCCAGGTCTGGAGAGGCAGCGAAGCAATTCCACCCAACGGTTGGCGGCGCGAAAAGGCGCGCCAATTATTTCAACTGCTCATCACCAATCGTCATGCGCCGCTCGACCGCGACCAGATTTGCGAACATCTTTGGCCCGAAGCCGATCCATCCATCGCGCAGAGAAATTTCAAGATCACGCTCAACACGTTGTATCAAGTGCTGGAACCGGAACGCGACTCGGGCAGCGACTCGGCTTTTGTGGTGCGCGACGGGACAACCTACAACCTGCGCCTCAACGCGGACCTGTGGCTGGACTCTGAGCAATTCGCCGGATCCATCCGTGAGGCGGCCAAACCAACATCCGAAAAAATGGCGTTTCTCGAAAAAGCCATTAGTCTGTATCGCGGTGAATATTTGCCTGAGACACTTTACGAAACCTGGGCCGCCGAGGAACGCGAGCGGCTTTCGACCATGTTCCTCGAAGCCGCCGACCGTTTATCCGACTTCTACATCCAGCAGGGAAAATTCACCGAAACCATTGACCTTTGCCAGCGTGTGTTGATGCTGGACAATTGCTGGGAGCGCGCCTACCGACATTTGATGTTGGCGTACCATCGTTTGGGTGATCGCGGCCAGATCGCGCGGACGTACCAACGCTGTCTCCAAATCCTGCACGAAGAGCTGGATGTCTCACCTTCACCTGAAACACAGGGACTGTACGAAAAATTGACCAACACGTAGGGCGGGTTGCAACCCCGCCCTATTTTTTTGTAACCCGCTTGTTACCCGTCTTTGATATTCTATGCACAATGAATTCCGGCGCCCCTCCTATCATCTCATCATTTGTGATCCGCTTTGTGGTGGAAGATACGCCAGTTAATAATGAAGTTCATCTTGTTTATCGCGGTGCGATCCGCCACATTCAAAGTGCCGAGGAACTGAATTTCAGCGCCTGGCAGGAAGCGGTTGAATTCATGCGCCGTTTTGTTCCCCTCGAAGAATTGGATTGTGGTGAAACCCAATCCTGAATTTATGCTCTAAGAAGGAACCATGTCCCGCAACGTACAAATCCTTGCAACAGCCGGTTATGTCCCGGAACGAGTCGTTACCAATGCCGAAGTGGACGCGCTGATGGGCGAATCCACTTCTCAATGGCTGATCGAGAATGTTGGGATTCACGAGCGGCATTGGATGTTGCCAGACCAAACGACATCCGATTTGATCGTGGAAGCCTCGAAGAAAGCCCTCGCCCGCGCGGGACTTTCGGCGGGTGACCTCGACCTGATCATTGTCTCCACCGACACGCCGGATTATCTCTCGCCAAGCACGTCTGTTGTCGTGCAATATAAATTGGGTGCCGACAAAGCCGGATGTTACGATGTCAACGCTGCGTGTGCAGGCTGGGTCACTGCACTCGATCAAGGTGCGCGCTACCTGATGACTGAGCCGACGATGAAATATATCCTCGTCGCGGGTGGATACGGCATGAGTCG